>JBARBE010000298.1:0-22721 GCA_049792735.1 Candidatus Acidiferrum sp. | reverse complement strand
GGAACAGGAAACAGAGCTATGCCAAGCCGGACTGAGGGGGCGAAGCGAAAGCGCCGCCACGACCCACCGGAAGACTAAAGCCACTGCGCCTGTTCTCGACTCGACCGATCTCGATGCGCCCATCGTCTACGTAGCGCAGCAGCGCTTCCCAGCGTCCGAGTGCATAACGAACCGCCAGCGCGGTGTCGGATTTTCTGGATAGTTTACATAGCGTAGCTTCCAGCCATTGTTTCATCAATTCCAGCAGCGGCCGTGCTCGCTCGTTGCGGACCTCGCGCCGCTCTTCTGGTGAGCGTCCCCGGATTTCCTTTTCGATGGCATATAATGCGCCGATGCGTTCCAGAGCCTCCGCGGCGACTGGCGATTTGTGCGCCGCTACCAGGTCGTAGAACTTTCTGCGCACGTGCGCCCAGCAAGCCGCTTCCTGAATGCGTCCGGTTTCGTAGATGTGCTCGAAGCCCGCATAGCCATCCGCCTGCAGCGTGCCCGTGAAGTTGCTCAAGTGCGCTTGCGGATGCTCGCCTTTGCGATCCGGCGTGTAAGCGAACCACACCGCTGCTGGCGTTGTATCTCCCGCAGGCCGGTCATCGCGAACGTAAGTCCACAGCCGTCCAGTTTTGGTTTTGCCGTTGCCTGGCGCCAGCACCGGAACTGGCGTGTCGTCGGCGTGCAACTTCGTCGCGCTCATCACGTGGCGGCGTAGGGCTTCCACCAGCGGCGCGAGCAACGCGTTCGTGCCGCCCACCCAGTCCGCCAGCGTCGAGCGTTCCAACTCCACGCCTTCGCGCGCGTAAATTTCCGACTGGCGATACAACGGCAAGTGGTCGCAGTATTTCGAGACCAGCACATGCGCCAGAAGTCCCGGCCCGGCAACACCGCGCTCGATCGGACGGCTCGGCGCTTCCGCTTGCACGATGCGTTCGCAACACGCGCAGGCCAGCTTCGGACGCACTTGCCGGATCACCTTGAATCGCGCCGGTACGTACTCCAGGATTTCTGAAACATCTTCGCCGAGATGCTTCAACTCGCCGCCGCAGTCCGGACAGGCTTTCTGTTTCGGCGGATACTTCCGCACTTCGCGCGGCAGATGTTCCGGTAGAGACCGTCGCGCCGGTTTTGCCGCATTTGGTGGGGGTGCGGCAACCGATGGCATTTGCGGAGGACCGGCCTGCTCCGCTTGCGTGGCTTCGAGCTCGTCTAGGCGCAACTCCAACTGCTCGATCTCGTGGTCCAGCTTCTCCGATTTGCGGCCGAACTGCAGCCGCCGCAGCTTGGCGATCAGCAGCTTCAAGTGCTCGATCTCGTTGTCGCGCGAGACCAGTTGCTCGCGTTGTGAAAAAATCTCCGCACGCTGCGAGTGGATTTCTGTGTGCTGCGAGAAGATGAGAGCTTTTAATTCGTTGGAATTCAGTGCGTCGAGATCGGGAAGCGTGTGATTCGCAGCAGCCATTGCCGCGAATCTAGCAGACTCTCTTTACAGCAAAATTAAAATCCACAGGAAAACAAAATTATTTTGCTCACACCGCCATCTACGGTGCGCAACTGCGCACCGGCCGCCGCCAGTCGATGCCTTCCAGTAACATCGACATCTGCGCTGGCGTCAGCGAAACCGTTCCGCTCGCCGCTTGCGGCCAGATAAATCGCCCGCGCTCCAGCCGCTTGGCGAATAAACACAGCCCGTCACCATCCCACCACAGCAACTTGACCAGGTCACCGCGCTTCCCGCGAAACACAAACACCTGCCCCGAAAACGGATTTTCCGCCAACGCCGTCTGCACCATCCCACTCAGCCCCACAAAACCGCGCCGCATGTCCGTCACCCCCGCCACGATCCAAATGCGCGTCCCCGCCGCCAGCCCGATCATCCCAGCAACTGCTCCAGCACCACCCGCAAGGCTTCCGCATCCACTCGGCCCGTGATGCGAAGATGTCCCCTCGGAACTTCCACCTGAATCATGCCGGAAGGTGTGCTACGTGAAGCGCCGCAAACTGACTGTGCGGCTTGTCGCCTGACCTGCCGATTCGTTTTGCGTACCGTCGCCCCGGTCACATGAACCGGCAGCAAGTTCACCGCCTCGGCATGCCCTTCGCCCAACAACCCCTGCCGATACTGCCTGCGCCAGTGAAAAACCTGGTTGGCATTCACTCCATGCGTTCGCGCCACCCTGGCTACCGATGCGTCCGGCTCCAACGTCTCTTCGACGATCCGCCGCTTCTCCGCCACCGAACGCCGCCTGCGCGGCTCTCTCTTAACGACTGCTCGCTCCGAAGTGTCCACGTATCCCTCAAGTGGACACTTCCGTTTGTGCCCACAAGGGCCATTATCCTGGACTACTCACACTCCTCACAGACGGCCAGAAGCGTACGCTTACGTGTCTGTAGCAACTGCTACCGAAGCATTCTTGGGGGGAACGTGCTATATGATCCAGGCGTTTATGTTGGTGCCTTATGGGTTTGCAGCGAACAGTAAAATCTGGGTTTTTCGCTATGGAATTGCAATGGGTCTTGAAGAGCTAACACTTCGAAGTGTATTTCTTCTCTTTGTGGGAGCTGCCACTACGATTTTTTTCATCATGGGTGGTACCGCCCTTTGGGAGCATAAATATCTTCCTGGAGTTTTCTTCCTAATTTCAGGCGCTGCCTTAACCTGTATTTTTTTCGAAAGGGGAAGATTGCAATACTCTTTATTGGCCTGATTTTCATTCTGGTGAACGCTGGTCTGACCGTAGTCTTCCATCCAAGCCTAGCAGTCACGCTTCTCACTGTTGGGTCGGCGGTATCTCTAGTTCTGCTCGCCCGCTGGCAAGCCCAAAGATCAAGTGCCCCGCGCCCGTGAGCTTCAGCAGTTTTGTCTTCAGCATCGAAAAAGGGACCACACACCGCTTCCGCGAAAGCCGGGTAAGTAGATTAAGGTCATAGTGCTGGCAATTGGGGAGATCAAACCATCCGTTCATTGCTGTTCGCGTATGCGCGGTTTAACAACATGGAGAATCAAATCAAGAGCAACTACATGGGTGTAATGGGCGGTTGCAGCGCGGGCAGGAAGACGGGGAAACCTTGATAGAATTAATTTAAGGGTAATTACACCATTGATTATGAAAAGCAGAGGTCGCCGTGTCCAAGTCAAAGCTTTTTGAACAAGTTTTGTTCACCGTATTGCGCTGGAGTGCGATTTGGGGGCTCGCAGGCGGGGCAATGGGCCTCGTCGCTATCCTACTCGAACCTGATACTGGGCATATTCCACGGCACTTGGTGCCCATCATGATCGGCGTCCCGGCCCTAATATTTGGGGCAATAGCGGGATTACTATTTGCCTTGGTCACCGTACCTGCCAATACGAGTTCTCAAATGACCGGTAAAGGTCGAATTCTGTTTGGAGCTTTTGTCGGAGCGATCGCCGGATTCGCGTTAATGTACGTTTTCTCACACTCCTTCTATACCATTCCGATCGCAGTTCTGCTGGGTGGCGCTTTAGCTGCTCGTACCGCGAAGCATAAGATCGCTGCGTAAGCTGGTGAGGATTAGCCCAGGTGTACGTTGCGCGTCTCCTAGAGATTGGGGGCCCGTTTCGACATGTTCATTCACCTGCCCCCCTGGCTCCGAGCACAGAATCATACGACGCGCGAATCTCCTGATGGCCCTGCCCTGGAGCGACGAGTTGAGATTCTCGGGGTCTATCACAGCCGATGGCTTCACATCGCCGGGTCTTCTCTTTACCTGTTTCCGGTCGCAATATCGACCAGTCCGACGATTTTCTCCCTCCATCGAACATTTTGTCGCAGGCTGCGCAAGATCGCTTTCCCGTACCAGCCGGAAGGCCTGTAACTGGACGGCGAGTCAAAAACTTCGAGAAGGAACAATGGGCGAATGGAAGGCGCAAATTAGTATCCGCGTCCCGCACCAGTTCCGCCGCGACTTGCAATCCATGGCCGAGCGCGAGCATCGGAATCTTAGCAACCTCGCGGGCCTGATGCTGGAATGGGCCTTCGAACAATTGAAGGCTGCGGGAAGCAGCGAAAAAATGCTCCGCTTTAGGATTCGGCGGAAAGGAAAGTGAATGGGCATCTGGAAAGTGGGGTGCAACGTTCGCCTCGTACCTGTGAGCAGGGCTTCCCTTGAAGAGTTCGCGAAGCGAGAGAGGAGGACGTTCGGCAATCTGTGCGGAATCTTGCTGGAGTGGGGCCTCACCCGGCTACTCGAAGCAGGTTCGACCGACCGGCTATTAAATCGCAAGGTTCCGATTCCGAGAAACCCGGACCGGAAGGACAAAAGGAAGACAATCGGCAACCCAGATCCAAGCAAAGCCGCAATGCGCTAGGGTAAGGTTCCATTCCGGGAACAAAGCTGCCTTTGCCCTACGAGCCGCAGGACCTCTGAACGTCGTGAGCCTAGCGCCGGAGTCGCGGGGCACGGAGCCCGGCCCGGTCCGCTAACGAAGCATTTCCTTTCTGGCTTCAGCCAAACCAAGCTGGAGTTCGATTCCGTATGAGCGGAGCTCACTTGCGAATTATTGGAGAATTCCAACACTTCGGGCCTCATTCAAAAAACAAATTCTCCGATTCTGTAAAACACTCTTGTGGGTAAGCCAACTCTTTAAGATACTAAAGAGGTTCCCTGCTGCCTTCTCGACTCCCCGCTTGAAAGGTAAGACTTATGACCTTGTTTCGAGAAAGGCTTTATGTATCCGGGAATCGAGCTGCGGCTGCACCGGTATGTTTCCGTGCTCGCGGAGGAGTTGAATTTCACGCAAGCGGCCATACGGCTGCACGTTTCACAACCCACGCTCAGCACGCAGATCCGCGATCTAGAACAGGAAATCAACGCAAAGCTCTTTGAAAGAACGCGAGGCGGCCAGCAAGTGGCGCTGACCCGTTCGGGCGAAGCATTCGTGGCCGAAGCCCGGCTCGCGCTTCTTCATGCCGATCGAGCGGTGCGAGAAGCGCGCGCCGCCCACGGGCAACATACCGGGTCATGGAACATCGGCTACTCTCCACTGATCGATCTCCGCATTGTTTACAAGGTGCGAAGCTATTTGTCGGACGCGCATCCCGCTGAGGACCTCCGGTTCCTGAGCGGCCATACGGCGGAACATTTGGACGCGTTGCTGCGGGGGCGGCTTCACGCCGGCCTCGTGATTCTTCCGCCGAGCGAAAATCGAGTTACATTTGAAGGATTGCATCGCGAACGCCTAATCCTGGCCCTGCCCAAACAGCATCCTCTTACAGCGAAGAACCACATTGAGATCACCGACTTGCATGAACTGCCGCTCGTAAAAATCCGTGGCGATATCGAACCTCGCTTTGGAGAAAGTCTCGCACGACTTTTTGCCATCATACGCGTGCGTCCGCGAATTCTTCATGAAGCGACAACTCAGTTGGAGGCCCTCGAAGTCGTCTCGCAGGAAGGGGTTGCGGCGCTGATTACGCCGGCAGCCCAGCGTCCGGCAATGGACCGGGTTGTATTTCGCAAGTTCTTCGATGAAATCCTTATTGCCGACACTGGGCTCGCATATTTTGGCGAGCCAACGTCTCCCATTCTCAATTCTCTTCGAAGCTTTTTGGCCGAGACGTTCCATCCTTTGGCTGGCAAGCGCGAGACGGAAGGGTTTGCAGCGCAGATGCCACTATTTTGAATGTCCTTTCGCAGCGCGAAGTCAATCCCGCAGTGCATGCAAGAATACGGCAGCGAGAGCAAGGCCCAAGCTCGCGGCTGCCAGGTGTCAGTTGGCCGATTTGTGACGGGAACGCGGCGCAGGCTAAGGGACCGAGGCCTTACTGCTAAGCAGCGACAACAGTTGAAGCGGCACGGTGCGAAGTGAGGATGGGAGTCTGTTTTTGCTGGAGCCAGGCAGCGACCTCGTCGGGATCAAAGCGCACCGACCCGGAAATCCGAAAGGAAGGAATTCTCCCGCTAGCAGCCATCTTATAGATATGTTGAGGCGTGACACCGAAAAGTTCCGCCACTTCGGCGACCTTTAGTGCTCCAGTCTTATTTTTCAACCTCTCGACCAGCTTCATCGAATCCCTCGTTTCCGTCTGCCAACAACCAGCGCCAACCATAGATTCCATCCGTTCGACTGCCGCAAGCTTCGTCAGGCACAACGGATGCCCATCACCTTCGTAAGGTAAGAACTGTTCTGTGGGCTGTCCAATACTTCGATTACCAGCCTTTATAGGCCGCCTCTATAAGCATTGGTTCCTGTCACGACGGCTTTTTCTTCCACTGCCCTTCCTGGCCAAAGACTGCGCTCCGCCGCCCGCTTCTTCTGTCAAGGCCGTACGCTTCGCTCCCGTGAACGCAGACTGCGCGGCCTTGACAGCGCGGGCGGCAGAGCGCCGGGGACCGCCAGGAAGGCCATTGGGTTCTTTTTTTCAAGCGGAAGTCACGCTCGAAAAAAGGAGAAAAGAGGAAAAAAGAAATGCCAGAAAAACAACAGGCCACATGGGGAGAACTCCTGCGGGAGGCGGTCGAAAAGCCAGGCAGCGTGCTTGAGGCTTACACCGCGTTCCACAATTACAGTTTTGGGAATGCGCTGCTTGCGCTCGAACAATGCGTTCGGCGCGGGTTACAACCCGGACCGCTCAACACCTATCGGGGATGGGTCGAGCGAAAACGGCACGTCCGCAAAGGGGAAAGAGGCATCACCCTTTGCATGCCTCTGACGTTCAAACGAGCGGCGCAGGCCGAAAGCCGCGAAGAAGAAGCTGACGAACCACAAACCAGCTACGCCTTCCGCTTCCGAGCGTATTGGTTTGTGCTGGCGCAAACCGACGGCGAAGAGGCCTACGCCGCACGAATTCCCGGCTTCGACCTCGACGCGGCGCTCCTAGCTCTGAACATCGCTCGCACGCCATTTGACGGGATGAATGGCAACATTCAAGGCTTTGCGAGTGGCCGCACAATCGCCATTAGCCCCGTTGCCGCGCTGCCACAGAAAACAACTTTCCATGAGATCGCTCACATCCTTCTCGGCCACACCACGACCGAGAGGCTCGTCGATAGCGAGCAGACCCCCAGACATATCCGCGAAGTTGAGGCCGAATCCGTTGCGCTCATCTGTTGCGAATCGCTGGGCCTCGATGGCGCTGAATTCTGCCGGGGCTACATTCAACACTGGCTGAACACCGAGAAGGAAATCTCAAACCATAGCGCGGCCCGCATCTTTACCGCCGCCACTTCCATTTTGAAAGCGGGAACACCCGTGGCGGGCAGCCATTAGGCTGCCCGCTCTCCCTTTGTTTCAGAAATCTTTACCGGGTACGCGAACAGAAACTACTCGTAAGAGGAAAAAAAGGAGAAAGAAAATGAATGCAGAAATGGCTGCGAGGGCAACACAGGAAAGTACGCACGGGGATTCATCGGTGGGTGAAATCAAACTGGAGCAAATCGCGGAATCCAAAACGAATCCGCGCAACCACTCTGATGAAACCGCATTGGCAGAACTCGCGGACAGCATCCGGCAGCATGGGGTGTTGCAACCCGTATCGTGCGTCCACATCCGAACGGCACGCGTGACGCCTTTGAGCTCGTGGTGGGGTCGCGCCGCTTCCAGGCGTCGAAGCTAGCGCGGCGCGAAACGATTCCAGCCACCGTCCGGGTACTCAGCGACTCCCAAGTCATCGAGTTGCAACTCGTCGAGAACCTGCTTCGCGAAGATGTTCACGAACTGGACGAAGCGAGCGGTTACGCAGCGCTTCAGCGCCTGAATCCCAACATGTACACCGTCGAAACCATAGCTCAGAAGGTTGGACGTTCGCCCGCTTACGTCAGCGGGCGATTGCAGCTAGAAAACCTTGCCGACGCAGCGAAACGTGCATTTCGCGCCGGGAAACTCACCGTCTCGCACGCCTTTGAAATCGGGCGATTGCAAGAGCGGGACCAGCAACGAGCGCTTCGGGAATGCTTCCCGGAGCACCGCAGCGTTGCCGTCGCCCTCAAAGACGGTAACGCCCAGGCCATCACTGTTAGAGAGCTTCGCGTCTGGATTGAAATGGAAATTCACCTGGACCTCGCCAATGCCCCCTTCAACGCTCAGGACGCGGGCTTGCTGCCGTCCGCAGGCTCGTGCGCGAAATGTCCCAAGCGCACGGGCAACAATCCTCTGCTCTTTCCCGAAACCGGCTTGAAGAAATCAATATGCACGGACCGCGAGTGCTATCACGGAAAAGTGTCGGCATTCGTTCAGCTTCGCGTAACGCCCCTCGAAGCCCAAGGGGAGAAAGTCTTGCGCGTGTCTCAAGCACCCGCATGGCAGGCTACTCGCCCCGCCGGTCAGCTCTATGAAGGACAGTTTCGCCGTGCCCAACACAGCGGAGAATGTCCCACGACGAAACCAGCGATTCTGGTCGACGGGAAGAATGCGGGAACCGTATTCCACCGCTGCCAGAACGAGAAATGCCCGGTCCACGCGGCGGTGACACGCTACCAGCCCACGCCACAGGAACAGGAGCGGCGCAGGAAAGAAAAGCTCGCCGAGCGCGTCGAGAAGGAATCGCGGGTGCGCATTCTCGATTCCATCCGCGCGAAGCTGCCGGACGCGCTCGCGCGGCCTGACTTCGAGATGGTAGCTCACGACTACTTCGGGCGTTTGGGCCACGACAATCAGCGCCGACTGGCCAAAATCTACGAGTGCGAAGGGAGAAAAACCAAGTCCGCCTGGGGTGCTCAGATCGTGGACTACGGGAAGATTGGAGCAATGGCAATCGAAGCCATGAGCGCGGCCAATCTCGGGCGCTTTCTCATTGTCTGCGCTCTCGTCTCCGACCTTGCTTGCCGCGGCTACAGCCCGGGCCAGCCGCTCGCGAAAGACTCGAACCTTGCCTGCACCGCTGCTCGCTATAAAATCGACATCGCGAGAGTAGCGGCTATGGTCCGTGCCGGACTTTTGGCCAAGGAAGGCGCGAAAACGAAGGAAAAGAAGAGCAATCCTTCGCGAAGCGTTGCCTCCGTTCCGAGCCAGCGGTCCAAAGGGAAGTCGGCAAAAAAAGGCTAACAATCATGCGGGTAGGCCGCGCTCCAATTCGGGCGCGGCCCGCTCTTTTTTATTTCCCGCCCGCCCACCCTTCTGATTGCCGAACCACACCCCCTCACTCCGCCCTTTCGCCCAAACTGAAACGTTGGATTCGATGGGTTTCAGATAGTCTGCCGCAGCCTGCCTTTCGTTTTCTTTGCGGAAGGGCGCCAAGCCTTTTGAGCCGTGAGCGTACCTTTGGCCTTTGCCTGTGCTGCGCGCGTTCGACACATTTCTGGATGATGCGCCTCTCTTTGTTGGCCGCGAGAACGCCCATCCGCTCACCGGGCGTGATGCCGCATTCTTCGCGCCCCGCGATCCCTCCATGCTCTCTCTTAGGGTGGCGCGGTGCGGCCCGTCTGTGTTTTTGGCACCGTGGTTTTCCCGCGCCGATTCATCCTGTTTCGTTCATCGTTTTCCCTTTCCGCCCCCTCCATTGGGCACGGCTTCGGGGGAATTCCTGCGCCCGGCGGCTTCGGGTCTTCTGCTTTTCCGGCTCTTCCCAGAAAATCTTCGGAAACGCCGCGGAAGATTTTCCGTGCCCCTCCCGAAATGCAGACCCTCTCCTTGGGAGCAGACCCCTCTCGCTTCCAAGTGCCCCAATTACGAGGGCAGAAAATGGAGAAACAAACGCGATGTACTTGAACAAAATCGAACTAATCGGCTACCTCGGAAAGAGCCCGGAGCACAAAACCACGAAGAACACGGGTCGCACGTACGCGGTACTTTCCCTCGCCACCCAGAGCGCGTGGAAGGATGCGAACGAAGAATGGCAACGAAGGGTCGAGTGGCATCGCCTGGTCGCTTGGAACGGGCTGGGCGAATACGCGGCTAGCAAGTTGAAGAAAGGCGATCACGTCTATGTCGAAGGCACGCTGGTGAGCAGCACGTACGTGAAAGAAGCTGGCAAAGGCAAGAACAGGACCAAGGTCACGCTCACGAACTGGCAGGTTAAAGCGCAATCCATCCGCAAGTTGACGACAACGAAAGGAGGGAAGGCCACACCCGCACCGGTCGAACCCGAACCCACGGAAATTCCGTTTTGAGTATCGCCACCCATAGGGGGAACGGACGGACGTTCCCCCTATAGTTAAGTTTCCCTGCCACAACGCCGAAACCTTAAAACCTGCCCCGTCAGGTAGCGAATCGAGTGCTTTATAGCCCCTCGTTATGATTCGCAGCGCACGAAGTATTGGACGAAGCGCGGCGGCGATTTTATCGTGCGCAGCAGTTTTTGTTGAGGTGAACTCGAATGAAATCGAATTGCAAGACCTGGTGGAAGGGCCTCCGACAGAAACGCAGGTTCGTTGGCGGGCTCACTTTGGGCCTTTCGCTCGCGGCACCTGCTTACTCGCAAATATCGGGCGCTTCGCCCTGGGAAAACGCCGTGAACGTCCTGCAGCAATCGTTCACGGGTCCGATTGCCAAAGGCTTGGCGCTCGTCGCCATCGTCATCGGCGGGCTTACCTTCGCGTTTGGCGAGGGTGGAGGTAAGCGAACTTTCGCGGGGCTAATTTTTGGAATTGGGATGGCGGTGTTGGCTGTCAACTTCCTTAGCTGGCTCTTCGGCGTCTGACCTCAACCAGGGGATATAACAATGCTTCGCAATCCCGTTTTCCGTTCTCTCAATCGCCCGCTCACAATCCTTGGAGCGGAGCGAAAGCTGTTCTTCTTTGCGCTCGTCATGGGTGCCTGCGTGTTCAACCTGCTCGACAGCCTGACGGGGGCTCTGGGGATCTTTTTCGCGCTCTATTTCTTTGCCCGGTGGGCAACCGAAACCGACCCGCAAATCCTGCGCTTCCTGCTCAATTCGGCCAAGGTCCGGACGCAGTACGACCCCATGAAATTCGAGCCTATCCGTGTCCGAAGGATCGGCCATGTTTAAGCTGAGGCACATCACGAAGGATTACGACGAGGCTGCGGCCCTTTCGACGCAGATTAATCTCTTCGGGTTTGTCGACGACGAACTTTTTCTGACCAAGAGCGGCGATCTGGGAATGATTCTTGCCATCGAGGGTGTCGATTACGAATGCCTCGACCGCAGCACCATCGAGAACCTTACGCGCCGGCTGACCGCCTCGTTTCGTATTTTCGACGAGAGATGCCGTGTCTACCAGTATCTGTTCAAGCGTAACAACGCAAGCATTCCTTTCAGCATCAGCAGCAATCCCGTCGTCAACGCAGCCACTGAAAATCGCATCGCCTATCTGAACGCCAAAGCCGATTCCCTGTATTCGTTCCAAATCTACTATGTCGTGCTATATGAAGGGTTTCGCTACAAAGCGTCACTCCTCGGAACGCTCGCTAAGACTTTCAGCGAACCCAGGCAAGCCCTCCACGAGCTGGCTGCCCATCTCTCGACGCCGAAGCAACTTGTCCTGATCGACGATGAACTCGGACGCGGGAAGTCGGTCCTGCGTGCGAAAGCGCGGAGTTTTCTCCTGCAGGCCGGGGATTTCGTTGGCGCACGCATCCTGCAGAAGCAGGAAGCGTTTCGTGTCCTGAAACAGATTCTGAATTTCTCGCCGCTAAAGCTTGAAGCGGCGCGGCTGAAACACGACACCTTCCTCGATTACTACCTGGCGGAATCGCATCTCGAATGCCACCGGGGATTCCTTCGCGTCGACGACGACTATGTCAAGGTTCTGACCCTCAAGGAACCTTCCGCCCAAAGCTTTCCGCTTGTCTTTGCGCGGCTCTTTGAAATCGAAGCCAACTATTTCATCTGCTCTGAATGGAAGAAGCAGGAGCCTGCCAAAAGCCGGAGCCTCGTTCACTCCCGCAGGCGGCATTTTCACAACACGAAACGCTCGGTAGCGAGCTACGCGACGACCTCCGATCTACCGGAACGGCGTGAAGACATGCTCATTGACGAGTCCAAGGAAGCGCAAGTCCACGATCTTGGCGAGGCGCTTAAGGAACTCGAACTCAAGGGCAACTACTTCGGGGAATACTCGCTTTCGATCGTCGTCTACGACCGGGATTTGGCCAAAGTCGAACGAGCGTGCGCGGAATTCTACAAGGCGTTCAGCATTCACGATGCCCAGCTCTATGAAGAAAAATACAACCTTTTCAACGCCTACCTGGCAACAGTGCCCGGCAACTATGCCTTTAACTTGCGCTCGATGCTCATCCTCAACACGAACTACGCCGACTATTCGTTCCTGTTTACCCTGCACAGCGGCAATCACGTTAACGCCCATCTCAAGCGGGAATATCTCGCCGTGCTCGAAACCAACCATCGCACTCCCTATTACTTGAATCTACATTCGAAAGACACCGCGCACAGCCTCATCCTTGGCCGCACCGGCTCCGGCAAGTCATTCCTCTTGAATTTTCTGATCACCAATCTCCAGAAATATGATCCATATACGTTCATCTTTGATTTGGGAGGAAGTTTTGAAAGCTTGACGCACCTGTTCAGTGGCACGTACGTGCGAGTCGGCACCCACGACAACGGATTCAAAATCAATCCGTTTTGCCTCCCGAGGACGAAGGGCAATCTCGATTTCCTGGCCTTGTTTGTCCAGGTTCTTGCTGATAGCGGTGGTGGCCCCGGCCTATCGATTGAAGAAGAACAGGAGCTCTACCACCAAATCGAAAACCTCTACAGTGTCGATCCCGAACTCAGGAGGCTGGGCGTTCTCGCCAACACATTGCCTCGCAGCATGGCTTTGCGGCTGGAGAAATGGATCGAAGGCGGCCAATTCGGCTTCCTCTTCGACAACGCCGATGACACCGTGACCTTTTCGAAGTTTCAGTGCTTCGACTTCCAAGGAATGGACGGCTACCCGCAGGTGCTGGAGCCGCTGCTTTTCTACATCCTGCATCGCGCGAATCACCTCATTACGGACCGCGAAATCACGCACACCTTCAAAGCCTTCTTCATCGACGAGGCCTGGACGTTCTTCCGCAACCCACGCATCAAGAGTTACATGGTCGAAGCGCTCAAGACCTGGCGGAAGCAAAACGCGGCGATGATTCTGTCGACGCAATCGCTCGACGAGCTGCGCAAGTCGGATATTTTGGATGTCATTGTCGAGACCTGCGCCACCAAGATCTTCCTCGCGAATCCCGACATGGACCGCGATTTGTACAAGAACCAGTTCCATCTGAATGACACGGAAATCGATCTGATCTCCACTCTGGTCCCCAAACGGCAGTTCCTCATCAAGAACCATGAAATCGCGAAGGTTGCCAATCTCGAAGTGGACGCCAAAAGCTACTGGCTCTACACGAACGATCCCTTCGATAACCGGAAACGCGCGGAAGCTTTCGAGCAGTACGGTTTCGAGAAAGGGCTCGAAGTGCTGGCGAGTGGGCCGGGATGAGCGGGATGGCAAGTTTCAAGGAACGGTTGTGGCAAGAAAATCTCAGGAGAAACCAATGAAGAGAGATAGGAAAGCTGTTTCGATGGTAGCTGGCGCTGTTTTGTCCGTGTTTCTATTTTTCTGCTTCATGATCCCGGCGGCGTCCGTGGTCCGAGCTGACGGCGCGCGGACCGTGCAGTACGGGGATACCGACATCGTTCCGATTCATGCCAAGCTGCGCTTTTCGACATTGATCGTACTTCCCGCGGACGAGGAAATCCTCGACGCTACGACGGGCGACAAGGAATTCTGGATCATCAACGGCTCCCATAATCTCTGTTTCCTTCATCCCGCCCAACAAGGCATCCGCAGCAACTTAAACCTGATTACCGCGAGCGGACATGTCTATTCCTTCCTGCTAACGGAAATCAGCAAAGACCCAAAAGCGGAACCCGATCTGAAAGTGTTTGTCGAGCGAAAAGAGGTATCCACGATTCAGGGCATTGCCACAGCGCCGTTGGCCCGGGCTTCCGATGTCCAGGCATACAAAGCCGCTGTGGATGCGGCGCGCGCCGAAGCCGTCCAATCCGCGAAGACCGCCGACGAGGACGCGCAAAAGAAAATCAGCCTTTTTCGGGAACAGTATCCCCTAAAACTCCAGTTCGATTACACATACGACCGGAAAGGAGAGGGCCTGCCCTTTCGCGTTTCCGCCATCTACCACGACGATAAATTCACCTACATCCAGTCGAACGCCGAGGAAAAACCCACGATTTACGAGGTCAAGGACGGCAAACCCAATCTGATTAATTTCGACCTGTCGGGCGATGTCTATGTCATTTCGAAAATCGTGGACCAGGGTTATCTAGCCCTCGGCAACAAGAAGCTGAGCTTTGAACGCCATGAGAGGCAGCCGTAAGCCTCCATTCGAAAGGAGCCGGAGATTCCCATGACCGAGAAAAACGATCATTCCTCTGATGCTGGTGGTAGCGCCCAGCGACGCGGGACCGTTGAGAACAAAGCTGCAAAGCCTGCCGGCTTGCTCCCAAAAAGCACACAGCAATTTGTGATTCTTGGCGTCGCGATGGTCATGATTCTGATCATGTGGCTCACAGGCGGAGGAAAACGGCAGGGGAAAGCCAGCGCGAGTTCACCAGCCTCCGCACTTGTCGAACCATCGGATCGAGCGACCGTCCAGGACTTCAAGCAAACGATTCAAAAGGAGCAGGCGGAGAGCCGCCAGCCCATCTCCGCGGCGGATTTAAACCGTCTCGAATCGCTTGGGCTCGCCGGCGATGTTCCTCCAGGAAGCGTGATCGCCCCGGCAGACAGTACTGTGCCCCAACCGGGCGGTGTACTGGGCGGCATGGGTTCACAACCGCCGCCGTCCGATCCCCTTCGCGAAGACCGGAAAAAACGTGAATATCTTTCGCTCTTCGCCGACAATCTCGCCTTCTCCGCACGAAAAGGCGAATTGGCCGAGCACTTTGCCGGTAAGCAGTCGAACGCTTCCAACTCAGGTGGGGCTACTGAAAAGCAGCCGGACCCGGTAACTGTGCCCATCGACGTTGACGCTGAATTGCGCAAAGCGGAGGCGCAATTTCCCGCGAATAACCGCACCGTCTCCCGGTCACAAGAACAGCCGAAATCTCCACCTGAATCCCAATCCAAAGACGCGACAGGAACCGCTAACCCTTCCGTCGAGAAACGCCATGTGGTGTTTGAAGGCACCGTGCTCGAAACCTTGCTCATCAACCGGCTGAATGGAACCTTTTCCGGTCCCGTGGAATGCCTCCTCACGAATGACGTCTACTCCCAGAACCGCCAGCGGCTTTTGATTCCTGCCGGAACCAAAGTGCTCGGCGAAGCAAAGAATGTGGATGCCCTCGGGCAGCAGCGCCTGGCGGTGTTCTTCCACCGGCTCATCATGCCGGACGGTTTCTCTGTTCCCCTTGACGAGTTCAAGGGCCTCAATCAGATCGGCGAAACCGCGCTCCGGGATAAGGTCAACAACCATTATCTCAAAATCTTTGGAGCGTCCCTCGCGATTGGGATTCTAGGCGGCGTAGCCGAATCGGGAAGCGGAAACGTTCTCACGGATTCCGCTGTGGACCGGATTCGAGCGGGGTTTGGAGGTAACCTTGCAAACTCCTCCAGCGAGATCCTCGACCGCTTCCTGAATATCCTCCCCACGGTGACTATCCGCGAAGGGGCTAGGGTAAAAATCTATCTTTCGGGTGACCTTTTGTTGCCCGATTACGCCCAACACGCCTTGCAACCTGACTGATGAGAAGAGCAAAGCAGCGCAGAACCCAATGAGGAGGAAATTCGCATGAAGTACATCGTAAAGAAGTCCGCTGGTATTCTATTTTTGGCCGCACTGCTTATCGTTCCCGTCGCTTCGGAGGCGCAGCTCGGCAACGGTGTCGTCTACGATCCGACCAACTATCACAACGCTCTCCTGCGGTACTACCAGCTCCAACAGCACCTCGTTCAATTGCAGAAGACCGTCGCGAAGGTGACTTCGCAGCTAAACCTCGCCTTGAAGATGGCGCAATACATCCACAACATGCCGGCGCGGTATGAGGCGATGTTCTCCCAGTGGCGCGCCTTTACCTCGGGCGACCTCTATGGAAACACGACCCGCTGGGTCAACGCCGTCAATGGCGCGGGGGCGCAGAGCGTCAGTCCCGCCTATCAGCAGGCCATCGTCCCATTCCTGGCTTTCAACCAAACCGCTCTCAAGGCCATCAATCCCGCGGACGCCCTCCAGCTCAAGTCCGTCGCTGCCTCGATGCAATTGACGGACGGCGCAAACATATCCGCTCTCACAACCGTGGGTAACATCCGGGGTAACGCCCAAACCATCCAGCAACAGATTGCAAATCTCGAACAAGACTCCTTTTCGGGCGACCCCACCCTCAATACCGAGATGAGTGTGCTCAACAAAATCAACGCTTCAAGCATTCTGACGCTGCGCACAATGCAAGATGCGAACAACCTCCGGGTTGCTGCCCTTGAGCAGCAAATCCTGGAAGCGAAGCAACAGCGGGATTCCGACGCCGCAAACCTCAATTACGTCATCCAAATGCGTCAGCAGACGACACAAAACCTCACGCCCTTCAACAGCAACTTGACGCAAAGCCTCTCTAGCTACCGGCTGCCGTAGCGTAGGGAAGGCCGAACGAAAAGAACCCGAGGAGATGCCATGAACTTTTTTGATGCTGTACTTCAAGCCGTCAACACGCTCGTGCAGCAGAACCTCGGCGTTTTCGATGGCATGGGGCAAAACCTGTTCCGGGCCTTCGCCACGATTCTCGTGGTCTGGTACGGCATCAAGGCGGCGCTTTCAGCCGGGGAGCACCGCGGCTTCCATTTCGCGAACTTCGTCACGCTCATTCTCGTGATCAGTTTCGGGTTCGCCATGGTGAATTACTACGACACGCCCGTTCCCGGTGTGGGGCTGGATTTCCACCACCTCATCACCGACGAAGCGGCCTCATTGTCGAACCGCATCGGCCAAGCCAACGCCCAACGCATCGCCGATGACACCAATTACGTCTTGAGCAATCTCGAAGCCCCTGGGATCACCCAGCCCCTCGCGACGTTTCTTTATGCGCTTCTGTGGCTGGGAGCCGTCGTCACGGAAGCCTTGGCTCTCATCATCGTGGCCTTCGGCGTGGTCGCCACGGCGGTCTGCATTTTGCTCGGGCCGGTGTTTATCCCGTTCTTTATTGTGCCTCGGCTCGACTGGCTGTTCTGGGGGTGGTTCAAGGCGTTCCTGCAATATTCGTTCTACCAGGTGGTCGCAGCCGCCGTGCTCTACATCGTCAGCCAGTTCACCTACGGCATCATTCACGCGCAGATCACCGGGCTTATGTCGGCCACCGATTTAATGAAAATCTCTCCCGTTCTAATCGTGACCTACATCGCGGCTAACTACGCCATCCTCAAGGTTCCCACTCTTACGAGCCACATCTTCAGTGGCACCTCGGGTGCCTCAGCCTCCGCACTCTTCGAACGGGTCGCGGCCACCTTGGGAGCCGGGGCATGAAGGACGAAATCTTCAACGAAGCCAAGCAACTTTACCTGGAGCAATATGCCTCTGCCATCGTCACTGGCGGGTATCTGAAGGTTGCCGTCGCGGTGCTTTCCTTGGTCCTTTTTGGCCTCGTTTTGATTAGCTTGAGAATTGTTCGCAGGCTCGAAACCTTTAGGCCCCTAGTCATCCGCATCGACGAACTGGGGCGAGCTCAAGCTCTTTCTTACGACACCCTTACCTACAAGCCGGAGTACAAGGAAACCAAATACTTCCTCACTCGCTTCTGCCAGCTCTACTACCGCCGCAATCGCTCGACCATCAACGACGACTTCACGCAAGCCATGTCTTTCCTCGACGGCAAACTCGCCAGTGACACCATCGCGGGATTCAAACAAAAGAGCATCATCAAGAACTTCCTTGCTGACAGCCTGTCCCGTGAGCGCGACGTGGAGGTGCAGCAAGTGGTTATCGAGCCGATGGAAAAATCTCCGTACCAAGCAACCGTGGACTTCTTCGAAATCGAGTATTCACCCGCGGATCATTCCGTGGTCAAGCGCTCGTTGTATACGGCAAGCATTCTCTTTTCATTTCGCGAGCATGTCCCGAACGAAGACATTCTGGTGAACCCCTTGGGGCTTGCAATCAGCTATTTCCGGGAAGACGAGGCCTTCGTGAAATGATTCGAAACTGCCTATTCCTTTCAGCGACAGCACTCCTCCTGATTTTGTTTGGTCTGGCCAGTCGGCTTCAGTTCCTCGCTCCGTGGAAGAGAGTCTTGTTCTTCCACTGTGGCGCCAGTATCGCTCTCTTCCTGGGAGTCTTGGGCCTGAATCTCTTTGCGGCGACCCTGGCCATCAATCGCAAAATCCTGCTCAAAGACACCGGCAGGAAGTTGTCTCATTTCGATAACCAATTGCAGGCGGGAAGCTCCGAAGGCCTTCCGCCTTTCCTGCTGGAGAGGCAGTAGGAATGTCTCGTTGGGACATTTCGGACCCCGACCGCGTTCACAGCCCGGAGACGCGTGCTCCAAAAGGCGAGCCGTCCACAGAGCTGGACAGCGCGAGCGTTTCCATCGGACGAGGAGGCAGCAGTGAGTCTTCCAGTGACGATGTTGAACGCAGGGAGCGAGCGCCTGAACCGGCGGTGCAGCGCACGCCGGAACGCCGCGCTCGGCACCAAGATCGCGGCCGAACGTACTTACTTCGCAGCTCGGAAATGGAGGCCATGATCGACATGGGCCGTTTCCGAACGGTCGACGTTCGCGACTTGGCGCGTTTCGTCTACCGAGGCGATGCACCTCGCATGAACCAGGACCTGCAGAATCTGCGAGGGCAAGGTCTCATCGAGGAAAAAACCGTCTTTCGCGCTCACAAACCGGCCCGCAAGGTAGTCACGTTGACGAATGCCGGCCACAGAGTTGTCAGCAAGGCGAGTGGTCTCAGTGAGGGCCAAAGGATTTACCACGGCTTCGTCAAGCCAAAGGAACTCGACCACGACGCAGACCTATATAAGGTCTACCAGAAGGCGGCTCAAGAGATTCAGGAAAAGGGCGGGAATCTCCTGCGAGTCCGGCTCGATTTCGAGCTGAAAGAATCCGTCAACCGGGCAAAAGAGGCTGCCGGACGGCTGTCCGGCGAGGAGCGAGCGAGGCTTCTCAACGCCGTTGCCCGCGAGAATGGTTTGACAATCAAAGGAACCACCATCCACCTCCCGGACATTCAGGTGGAATACGAAACCCGCGAAGGGCAGATGGAGAGAGAAAACCTCGAACTGCTCTCGAAGAACTATCGAGAAGAGGGGATTCGAGGCAAAGTTGGGGCCGGTTTCACGATCTATGCGCGAAGCGGAGAAGCAACCCGCGTGCGCCGAGCCCTTGGCGATACGGGTTTCATTCGGGAGGTTCTGTCTGTATGAGCCTGACGCCATTTCAACGTGAAGGATTGCACCTTCTTGGTTACAACCGGCGGGAAAGCGAATTCCTTTTTCTCGTGGCTACGCATTCCGGCTACTTCACCAACCGGCAATTCAAAACCTTCGCTAAAACCGAATCTGCCTCCGTTTCGCACGCATTTATCCGGAAACTGTTGGAACATAAGCATGCGACCTTTCATGCGTACCGCTCTGGCGGGCGGGTATATCACGTGTTCGCCCGTAAGCTCTATCAAGCGATTGAACGAGAAAATCTGCGAACGCGGAAGAAGCACGAACTGGAGTACGTCAAGACGCGTCTGGTTGCGCTGGACTTCGTTCTGGCTCACCCAAACCAGCCGTATCTCGAAACCGAGCCGGAGAAGCTCGCCTTCTTTGAAAAGGAATTTAACATGGGCCGGGAATCACTTCCCGTGAAGCAGTATCGGGCGAGAAAGTCTGCCGAAGTGACCCCGCGCTATTTCGTGGATCGCTTTCCGATGTTCGTGAGTACCGCCCCTTCGTCACCTGCGGTGACGTTCACTTACGTCGATGCGGGAGCGGTCTCGCTCGATGGGTTTGGGACTCATTTGCGAGCGTATCTGCCGCTGTTCCAGGCGCTTCCCCGTTTCGAATTTATTTATGTCTCTCCCACAGCCCGCCTGTTCCGGGCGGCGGAATCCGAGTTCCACCACACGCTCTACGGCCAGCGCCGTACCGCCAAATCCGTCAACATCTTGGAATACTTCCAGTTGCGCAAGGCCTGGGATACGCGAGAGCGTGTGACGAGCGCTGACGTTGTCTTGCTGAAGGAAGCACAGACGCAATACGCGGGTAAGCTGACCGAAGATCTCTACGAAAAGTGGCGAAACGGAGCTGCCGCAAACGATGAAGTAATGCGTCACGCGGATCGCCGCGGAGAACTTGTTAAGGGAGTATTCCGAACATTAATATGCGGTTCTTCGCTCAAGGTATTCAGCGATCCGATGTGTGGTGAAGCGGAAATCTATCCGGAAAGCAGCGAGGCACGAGATGCAGGGCAGGTTTCTCGTACGTCATCCGTTCAGGTGTCAGGCTCATGACTCGCCAAATCGTTTTCTTTCAGGAGCTTGCGACGAGCATGCGCCTTTTCCGGCGCGGCGCAAAAGGATGCTTCGACGGCGGAAAGCGCCCTCGAATCGTCTTTTGTCTCCATTTGCGGCCAGTTTTCCATTGGCTGCAGTTCCAACCCAAGGAGCAAGAACAACATAACCGGCGACGGAGCATTCGGAGAGGACCAAGGAGAAAACCGTTTTTGGGCGGTAGCGACCCCACTTTGAGCGGCTTGGCAGCCGCCCAACGCCTTGGGCGCCGGGGGTCGCTACCGCCCAAGGTGTCCAGCGGACTTCCTCGCTCCGTCGCTGGCGGAGTTGTAACAAAAGCAGTCGGAAGTTTTGAATCAAATGAACAAGAGGAGAACAGAATATGGCTCTAATTCCGAAGGTCGAACCGAAGCAAGAAAAGAAAGCAGTCTCAGCCCGGCTCGACGAGGAGGCGCATACGATGCTTCAACGCTATGCAGCCTTCCTTGGCGGGGCGACGCATGAGTACATCATCGGCGAATCTCTCAAACGCCTATTCCGGCGAGACAAGGAGTTCAACGAGTGGCTTACGAGGAATGAGCCTGTCACGCCAGCAAAGCAAGACGCCAAGGCGGCGGCAGCGCAGGCGGCGAAGTTGACACTCAGGCCGGCATCGAGCGCGGCGTGACCCAGCGCGTCCTCAACTCGAAGAATTTCCTCGCAGTATTGCTGGCGATGGTGACGGGTACCTTGTTGTATTTCAAGATGTCCTGGCCGATGACAGCCTCTCTAGTTCCCCAGACTTGGAACGAATACTTTCTTCGATTAATTGCCGTTCGAGATCCGTGGACCTACGCTGGGCTGAAGGCTTCCTATCACGTCATGCTGTTCACGACGCCTTACATCGGCTACTCGTTCCTACTATCCGCGCTTTACATTTTTGCTCTGCGAACGACGCGAAGAGTCAAACCGCAGCCGTTGCCGCCCTATCCGGTGATCCAGTCACGAAGCGAGCTTTATGTTGTCATCGGCGAAATTCATCATCCTCGTAAGTTCACGCCCGCCGAAAACCCCTATTGGTTGACCATCCCCGCGCGAGGCTTATTTACCGGCACGATCATCATCGGTGCTACCGGGGCAGGAAAGACGGCATGTTCGATGTATCCCTTCACCGAGCAACTTCTTGGCTTCAAGGCGGAAATTCCCGACGAACGCTTGAGCGGGATCATCCTGGAGGTCAAAGGCGACTTTTGTGGCAGAGTGCGGACGATTCTAAAAGACCACAGGCGTGAATCGGACTACACAGCAATCAGCTTGAATTCCGAGTGGGCCTACAACCCGCTTCACAACGACCTGGACGGATATTCAATGGCAGTGGGCATCGCGAACCTGCTCAACAGCCTTTTCGGCAAAGGAAAAGAACCGTTCTGGCAACAGGCATACACGAACCTCGTCAAGTTTACGATCATCCTCCACAAATATTGCTTCGGCTATGTAACGCTCTTCGATGTCTATGAGTGCGCCATTTCGGCGCGAGTGCTTGAGAAAAAGATACGCCAGGCGGAAGAGAAGATTTTTGGGAAACCGTTTCTTGCCGTCCCGCGCGAAACCTTCCAATCCTTTGCAAAAGAACTGACCGAAGCGGGCTTTGAAGCTGATGAATCTGGGGAACTCTACAAAGTGTCGGATTCGCCCGTGGCGAGAGCCGCCTTGCAGAAGGTCGGCCTTGAAGTGAATGTGCGGCACGAATCCGGCCCACACGCCGTAGACGAAGATTTGAAGGGTCGCTTGGAATCCGTCAAGCGCTGGTATTTCGATGATTGGTCGAACATTGATAAAAAGCTGCAAAGCTCCGTTGTGGAAGGCATTTCGGTTTTTCTGTCTCTTTTCGATGACAATCCACCCATCAAACGACTCTTTTGTCCTCCAAGAGAACTCTACGAGCCGGATGCCGTTCCGATTCGTGGCAAGCGTGCGCTTCCTGCGATTCGGGAGTTGCTGGAATCCGGCAAGATTGTCGCCCTCGACTTTCCCGCTGGCGAGAATCCAGGTTTGGCGCGTGCCGTCGCCGTCATGCTGAAGATGGATTTCCAGCGAGCCATGCTGAATCGGATTGCGCGAATGGCTGCCGAACCTGCGAAGCACTGGCGACCCGTGGTGTTTGTCTGTGACGAATACCAGCAGGTAGCAACCGTTACGGAACACGAGCCGAACGGGGACGACCAGTTTTTTAGCCTTTCTCGTCAGGCGAAATGTATCCCTATCGTCGCAACGCAGAGCATCAGTTCGTTACGGTCCATGTTGCCCGGTGAATCGTGGCGAACCTTGCTGCAAACCTTCCGCACGAAAATCTTTCTGACGCAAAGCGACGATTTCTCGGCCAAGATCGC
>JBARBE010000297.1:0-17094 GCA_049792735.1 Candidatus Acidiferrum sp. | reverse complement strand
GCAACTGGATTACTCGGGCATCTTCGAGCCGTCGGTCGCGCAGCCGCCCTTGCCCTTGCAAGAGTTCTTGCCTTTGCAACCGTTGTCGCTCGACTTGCAGCCGCCCTTGCCCTTGCAAGAGTTCTGGCCCTTACAACCGTGCTTTTCTTTTACTTTTTTGTCAGCCTTCTGGTCCTGGTCCTGGGCCGTGGCCGAAGCCTTTGCGCCAGTGAGCAGATTCGAAGCGTGAAGGCTGGCTCCGGTCCCCGCGAGCAAGCCCGCGAGCGCCGCACCAGTTATCAGGAACTTATTCGTCTTTGTCATTTCCGTCTCCGACCTCCTGTTATTTTAATGCTACTGCTGCCCTTCCGGCGGATTGCCCGCCGTGAAGATCAATAATTCGAGCGCAAGCGGTCGTGGCCACTCGCGAACGGCGATCAACACTGTTTTCAAACCCGCGCTTTTCCGAGCCCGCTTCCCGCCAATCTCGCGGATTCTTACCCAGCCCAATTTAGACGGCCCGCGCGCGCAAAGGGAGATAAAAATCGTGAAACCATCGCGCGCGGCAAAGCGAAATAGCCTGGCTTGGTATTCCCGGATTACGTCCGAGCGGCGCCTATCCGCAATGCCAGAGGCTGACGAGAAACCGCAAAAGCCCGCAAGATGTCTGCCAGCATAATCCGGGCGCCTGTTTATTTTTTCTCCAGGGATTGCGGGAGGGCCGGAACGCAAAAAGGCTACCGGTCTGACACCCCGTCCCTCAATCCGGGGCTGTGGTATTACTGGTATCCTCCCATTGCAAGCCGCCGTCAAGCGAAAAAAACGAGAACAACCTGGAATACGGAGTGCCACAGCCTTGCTTCCCGGCCCAGAAGCTCGCGCACTACAGGCCCCACTTCTCTCTACGGTGTTTCTTTCGATCTGGATGTGATCACAACGAGGGAACGGGTAGTCCTGATTTCGATGCGTAGAGAGTGGCAGCGGGAGAGGGAAATTCAACGTTCTTAAGCAGGGGCACGAAGCGGCGAACCCAGGAGTACATCCGGAGCGGGGGAAACTGCGGTGGCACGCGTCATGGTAAACGGGGAGCAGTTGGCCGCTGATATACGAATGTAGAAACTGGATTGCTAAGCGCTGATCCGGTGCCCTCGAAACGGAGCGGGAAAAAGGGAAAGACCCACCCTTTCAAAAATTAAGAACGAAAGGGTGGGGCACCCTGGGAAGAAAAGACAGATTCAAAATCGTAGCCGCTAGCTGAGGGTGTGCCGCCCGCCATTGGCACAGTCACACGTATCGAGGTGTTCAATTTTGCTCAAATCACATGTGGTCAATTTTGCTCATCTAGACGGGTTGGTCCTACTGTGTCTACCATTGGTGACCGTCGCACCAGTTTTCAGTGTTGGTTGAAGGAGCAGACCCGAATGCTGGGTAAGCGAAGTCTGGGTGTCAGTCGCACATTTCTCCGCAAAAAGTTTCGCACTCGAATGACTTTTCGGAAATACCGAGACAGAGAGATCGTCTTTTCGCAGGGAGATTCAGCTGATTCTGTTTTCTACATCGAGAGCGGAACGGTGAAGCTCACGGCGGTAACTACACGCAAGAAAGCTATCATCGCCATCCTACAGCGAGGCAGCTTTTTCGGCGAAGGCTGTCTAGCAGGGCAATCCCGGCGAATTTGCACGGCGAGATCCATTGGACAATCCAAGGTCATTCGACTGGAAAAGGAGAGGACGTTTCGCACGCTCAAGAGGGATCCGCATTTTGCATCGCTGTTCGTTGGATATTTGCTTTCACGGGTTGTTCGAATCGAGGAAGACCTGATCGATCAATTCTTCAATTTCAGCGAAAGGCGACTGGCGCGGGTTCTGTTGTTGTTTGGGGAAATAACCAACGAATCGAAGTCGGATTCCGCCCTGAAGGTGAGCCAATCGACCTTGGCGGAGATGGTTGGCACCACCCGCCCCAGGGTAAGTAAATTCATGAACGAGTTCAAGAGGAAGGGCTTGGTGAGCTACAACGGGGGCTTGAAAATAAATAAAACACTGCTCACCGCGTTCCTGGAAAATCGCCCGATGTCCGTCAAGAAATCGTAGACCCAGCCAGAGGGCTCTGGCTTTCAGCGCCACGGCCGCCGAACCGCGCCCTGAAGCAACGGAAGCATGACATGAAAAGAAATGAACCGATATTGGATCAAACGTCTTCCGTCGCCTGGCCCATTTGTGGTGTTGCAGCCGGGCAGCGATGCATCCTCGTCGTCGGTGGTTTACGAAACAATCCGCACCCAGAGCGGAAGCTTTTGGCGGGCGAGGCCCTGGAAAAGTAAAGAATCAAATGGCGATAATCAGAGGCCGCGTAAACGTGCCCAAAAAGAAAGAAAAAGAATCGGACGCCGCGCTACTGGCCCGCTTGAGAAAGGAGCTTGCGAAGCCCAAGCTTTCGAAGTCAGTAAGAGAAAAGGCGACGAAGAAACAGATTTCATCATGGAAAGCAGGCTAGTTGAACTTCGATAACCCGGTTTACGGGGATAAGTGTGCGGTGAGTGTAAACAGGTGTATGTCATGCTGGATTGTGTTCCTGCCGGACTGACGCTGGACGAGATTATGTGGCTGGTGCGCAGAAATAGTTGTCTTTTTCTGCAGGGGACACACTGGATGAGCGCACCACTTCCCTGATTCACCGATGGCGATTGGTGGGCGCCGAAGTGTAAAGGATGTCCCGGGACAATCTGTAAAGGGTGTCATGGGCCTGGACCTTCTAAGGGAACGGATTTTGTGTTACTAGACATCCTCTCAAACGGCGTTACGGCCAAGACAATCTGCATTTTGCCGCGTTCCGCCATTAGCGTCGGCGGCGGTTTCTCGAAACGGTGCGCGCAAGAAATCTGTTTCTGAAAGCCTTTATGACGTCTTGAAGTAGGCGATGACGAAGAGGAGGCCGAGGAGGGAATCGGTGCCCGCGAAGACCAAATCGGAATGGTGCATGCGGCTTTGCGCGACCAGGGTGAAGACGGCAGCGGCGTAGGTGGCTTTCTCAATCACGGAGGGAATCATCAGCGGACGGTAGCGCGACGGATTCGTGGCGATGAAGCAGAAGGCGACTTGCCAGGCGAAAGCGCAACCCACGAAACCGTAGTAGAAGCCCGGGTGCGTGATGGGCGGCGGATCCTTTTGGCCGATGAGGTTGAACATGAAGTAGAGCGGGGTAATGACGAGCAAGCCCCAGATGCCAGCAATCCAGAAGACAATTTTCGCGAATTTCACGGCTCCTCCTTGGGCCCGCGAGTCCCGATTGAATAAGCCTCGATAAATGACAAGAGTCGCAACGGAGTTTAGTCCTTTTTCCCGAACCTTGAATGGGCAGCCTCAATGAGCCACTGCTTCAAGACCATCAGATAATGGGGATTCACATTTTGAAAGCAGACGCCGATTCCCTGAGCCGGGTGAGCGTAGACTACAACGCCGTGGGATTCGAAGAATTTTCCATTCGAGTAGACTTTGAGAAAGACTGCAGAACCTTTTTCGAGAGGGTCGGGCATTTCCACGAAGCAGCCGTAGAGGCTCAGCTCAGTGATTTTGGCGGAAATGCCGGCCTTGGCGTCCTTTTGAATCAAATCGGCTGTCGCGGCGAAGGGATACCTGGGAGTTCGCCGGCGCTCATCTTCCACGAATCCACCTCGGACGGCAGTTGCGGGATTCTATCGCGACTTTGCAGAATCTGGAGCCGAAAAAAATAGGCAACAAACAGGGCGAAAATAGGGGAGAAAGTGGCCAATCACGATGGCGAAAGCGCCTTCTAGGTATTTTTTACACAAATAAAAGAACCTTCGTACTATTCAAGTTCTTCGCTCAACTGCCGATGATACGCAGGTATGCCAAACCTCTACTTTTGCCAACCACACGCGAAAAATCAGGGGATGTTGAGAGCGGTGCTCTCCGTGAATGAATGCGATCAGGTGGTCAGCAAACATTCGGCCACGTTTTTTGGAGAAAGCTTTCCCATCTTGGGCGATGGGCAGGCCGGGGCCAACGATTTCGCCGTGCTGAGTGTTGCGGCGAATGAAACGACCGGGACGTGGCGCCCCGGGTATTACAGGCTCAACTCGGAACTTGCCGAATTGAATGATGCACTTCGCGAGCTCCAGAGATAGGCTCGACTATTCCGTCGCTTAACCGTATCCGAACGACAACACGAATTACCAACTTTCCGTATTTTTTGCTTCGCCTCAAGCAGGAGCGCCCTCCCGTTTTGCATTTGCGGCATACGTTGGGGCAGAGCCAGGGCTGAGCTTTTTCCAGCTCATGAAGCGAACCGGCGCGAGGGGGATGCACCCGGTTGAGCTACGAACCGGCGACAAAACTATTACACATTTAGCGTCCCTTTCCGTACAGATATACGCTACCCTCGCGGAGCAATGATAATGTTGTGCTTGCCTAGCAGCATCGTCATTCCAGGCATTCACGCACACAAATAGTTGATCGATGGAGAGATCATGGAATTAGCGGCCGTACAAGAAGCACGTCCCTGGGAACGCCCATTTTGGAAACCAGTGCGTGGCAAGGAAGGCGTCTTCGCGTATCTCGTTCTTATTCATGTGCTTGCAGTGATTGGATTGATTCTTTTTCCAGTGCCGAGCTTGAAAGTTCTGGGATTGGCGATTTTGTTTATTGCTTTCGGCGGACTCGGCACAACGGTTTGTTATCACCGCATGCTGGCGCACAAGACGCTGAAGACCAACAAGTTTGTGGAGCAGGCTCTGATCTTTTGGGCGGTATTCAATGGGTCGGGCCATCCCGCGAGTTGGGTTGCGTATCACCGGTTGCACCATTCGGTGACGGATACGCCGGACGACATTTCGAGCCCCAAGCAGGGCGGCTTCTGGTGGGCGCACTTGCGTTGGCTTTATCAAACGCAGCCTGCGGATAAGAAGCGCTGGGCGCCGGAACTGACGCGGGGGATGTATACGGCGTGGGGCAAACTGGAAACGCCGGTGATTATTCTTTCGATTTTTTCAGGATTGCTGCTGGGACTGGGCTGGATGGGATTCTTTTGGATCGGCGCGATCAGGCTGGTCTATACGCTGCATATGCAGTGCTTCGTGAACAGCCTTACGCATCTCGGACATGCCAAAGAGGGCGTCGAGGACTCGAGCATGAACGTGTGGTGGCTTGGGCCATTCCAAATCACGGCATGGGGTGAGAATTGGCACGCGAATCATCATTCGCATGCGGGCTCGGCGCGGCTGGGGCTGCGCTGGTGGCAGACGGATATCGGTTGGTACTTCATTTGGACGCTGGAACGCATGGGTTTGGCCCACAGCGTGAAGCGGCCGCGCATTTCGTAGGGGCCGATTAGGCTTTACTCGCCAAAAACATACTCGACGCGATGTTATGATGGTCGGGTGTACGCACAAAAATTCAAAGTGGATGTCGTGATTCGCGGGGAGAGCCGCGCCTGCCCGCTCGATTGGCTCGATCAATTTTGCATGCGCAATTTCACGAATTCGGCGGATTTTGACGATACGCTGCCCGTTGCTGACGGCGCTATGGAAGCGAGTTTTCGGTTGACGCCGGAACGTTTTGCAGAGGGCTTGGGAGCCTGGCTGACGCAGCGGGGCAAAGGCGAGGGTGGGCCGGTTATCGTGCGGGTGACGCGGGAATAGCGCGGTTTTTAAGGGATATCTGGATCGCACGAGGGTTGGGCTGAGAGATTGAAGTCGTCAGGCGGCGGAATCGCGCTTTTCGCCGCTGATGGCGGCGCGGATTGCTGGGAGCGCGGCGAGGGCGGCGGCTGCACCTGCGGCGACCATCTCGGGCGTCCTGGTGAAGTCATCCCAAACAAACGGAGTCACGTCGGGCTCGATGATGACGTCCGCTTGCTGACGCCAGGTGATGTCCGTGTGACGCTGGATGATGGTAAAAGACCGGCTTAGGACATCGGTGAAGGTGCGTGGCTGCTCGATGTTGCCGGCTTCGAGATAGACGGCGATCACAATATCCGCGCCGAGAAGGAGAGCGCCCTCCAGGGGAACGGGAGCGGTAAGAAATCCATCCACTAAGGTGCGCCCCTCATATTGAATGGGCACGAAGAGCCCTGGATAGGCGCACGATGCACGCAGCGGCGGGCTAATGGGGCCGCGCGTGTAGTAAACGGAGATGCCGGCGTTAATGTCGGTCGTGGCGATGGCGAGGGGAGTGGAGAGTTCTTCGAATGTTTTAAAGCTAGTAAAGCGGGCGA
Organism: Candidatus Acidiferrum sp.; assembly: GCA_049792735.1. GTDB lineage: Bacteria > Acidobacteriota > Terriglobia > Acidiferrales > UBA7541 > Acidiferrum. Next base: position 10,881 of record JBARBE010000297.1, on the reverse strand, counting down.
GGAATTTTTCCAGACGTTGGTTGGTGGCGAGGCCGAGCCAGGAAGGCGTCCAGCGGCCGAAATCAGTGAAGCTGGTGGTCGCGCCGATACGCTCCATTTCATCGAGCGGAGTGCCCGCACAATACGCCGCGCCGATTAAAGCGCCGACACTCGTGCCTGCGACCAAATCGATGGGAATTCCGGCTTCGAGGAGAATCCGCAGGACGCCGATATGAGCGATGCCGCGAGCGAATCCGCCAGCGAGGGCCAGGCCGATGCGCGGGCGTTCAGCCGGCTTGCTTTCTTCCGGCTGGGCCAGGGTGCGGAGCTTTTCCCTGGCGGACTGCAGCCAGCCGATGGCATCTTTCACTTTGCGTGGGCTCATCCTTGACTTACTTTAACGCGCACTCCGCGCTGGAGCCATAGTTCGTTTGACCAGGGGATAGCGGTTTTGTAACCTGTCCTCTCGCCTCGATATTCAGCGAATGTTTCGGAAAAGGCAGGCCATGAAACGTCGAATCGAAAAGGCAGCGGTGCTGGGCGCGGGGACCATGGGTTCGCGTATTGCGGCGCACCTGGCGAATGCGGGGCTGCCGTGCATATTGCTGGACATTGTTCCGCCGGATTGGAAGGCTGGCGCGGCGGCTGGAGACCGCAACAAGTTAGTGCGCGCGGGGCTCGAGGCGGCGAAAAAATCGAAGCCCGCGGCATTTTTTGTTCCGGCGCTGGCGGAAAAAGTCTCGATTGGAAATTTCGAGGATGATTTGGCGCGCTGCGCGGAAGCGGACTGGATCATCGAAGTTGTGGCGGAGAACCTCGAGATCAAGAGGAATTTGTTGTCGCGCGTGGCGCAATATCGCAAGCCGGGCGCGATTGTTACGACCAATACTTCGGGATTGCCGGTGCATTTGATTGCGGAAGCGATGAGCGAAGAATTTCAACAGCATTGGGCGGGGACGCATTTTTTCAATCCGCCGCGCTATATGAAGCTGGTAGAGGTCATTCCTGGGCCGAAAACGTCGAGCGAAGTGATGGAGACACTGAGCGAGTTTTGCGACCGGCGGCTCGGCAAAGGCGTGGTCATCGCGAAGGACACGCCGAACTTCATCGCCAACCGCATTGGAACATTTTCAATGTTGAATGCGATTCGGCTGATGATGAAGCTCGGGATGACGATTGAAGAGGTGGACGCGTGCACCGGGCCAGCGGTGGGCTGGCCGAAATCGGCGACGTTTCGCACGGCCGATCTGGTCGGATTGGATGTGCTGGCGCACGTGGTGAGGAACATTTATGAGACGGCGCCGAACGACGAGTCGCATGAAATGTACAAAGTGCCGGCGCCGGTGGAGGAGATGCTCCGGCGCGGATGGCTGGGCGACAAAACCGGGCAGGGCTTTTACAAAAAAGTGAAGGGCGAAGGGGAGAAAGACATTTTGGCGCTGGACCTAAACACGATGGAGTACCGGCCGCGGCAGAAAGTGAAGTTTGCTTCGCTGGAAATGGGAAAAGGGATTGACGATACGCGAGAGCGGCTGCGCACCCTGGTCGGGCCGATTCTCGAAGGGCAGGAGGGCGACAAGGCGCGGCAGTTCATCTGGGGCGGATTGTCGGAGATGTGCTTGTATGCGGCGCGGCGAGTGCCGGAAATCTCGGAGAGTATTGTGGATGTGGACCATGCGATGCAATGGGGATTCGCTTGGGAAATGGGCCCTTTTGAAATGATGGATGCGATCGGCGTGAAAGCATTTGCCGCGCAAGTGCAGAAAGAAGGGCGCGCGATTCCGCCGCTGGTGGAAAAAGTATTGTCGAGCGGCAGGAAGGGATTTTACGAGTCGGAAAAAGGCAAGGCGACTGTGTTCGATGTTGCGAGCGGCGGCGCGAAGGCGCTGGAAACGGCGCCAGGGGTGATTATTTTGAAATCGCAGAAAGAGGCGGGGCGCGAAATCGAGCGCAATTCCGGAGCGAGCCTGATCGATCTTGGCGACGGCGTGGTGTGCTGCGAATTTCACGCGAAGATGAACGCCATTGGCGCGGATTTAATCGCCATGATGCACAAGGGATTGAAGCGGCTGGACGCGGATTTTGACGCGATGGTCATTGGCAACCAGGCGGTGAATTTTTCTGTTGGGGCGAACTTGATGCTCATGCTCGTCGCGGCGCAGGAGCAGGAGTGGGACGAACTGCATCTGGCCGTGAAGCAATTTCAGAGTGTAAATCTCGCTCTGAAATACGCGCCGAAGCCAGTGGTGGCGGCTCCGCAGGGAATGGCGCTCGGAGGCGGGTGCGAAATCAGTTTGCACGCCGCGAAAATCCAGGCGGCGGCGGAAGCGTATATCGGGCTGGTGGAGGCGGGTGTCGGATTAATTCCCGGCGGCGGCGGAACGAAGGAGATGCTCATTCGCGCGAACGAGCACGCGGGGGGAGGCGAGGATCTGGATTTGTTTCACGCGATGAAGCCGGTGTTCGAAACGATTGCCACGGCCAAAGTGGGCACGAGCGCGGAAGAATGCCGCGGCCTGGGATTTTTGCGGCGCGAGGATGGCGTTTCGATGAATCGCGACCGTTTAGTTGGCGATGCGAAAGAAGCGGCGCTGGCGCTAGTGCGCGGCGGGTACAAGCCGCCAGCGGCGAGCTGGCAAGAAGGCGCGCAGAGCACCCAAATTAAAGTGCTGGGTGAACAATTCCTGGCGGGTGCGAAACTCCTAATTCACATGATGCAGCGTGGAGGATACATTTCGGATTACGACGCGCACGTCGGCCGCAAGCTCGCGAACATTCTTGCGGGCGGGCCGCTGACATCGCCGCAATTTGTGAGCGAGCAGTACGTGCTGGACCTCGAGCGCGAAGCCTTCGTTTCTCTGTGCGGCGAAAAGAAAACCCAGGAACGCATAGCGCATACGCTGAAGACCGGCAAGCCGCTGAGAAATTAAAAGGACAATCCGCGGTGTGCTTCACGGACTTAAGAGACTAAGCCACTGGCACCGAGAAGTGTTCGTGCGCGATGCGAAGTTTGCCCGAGGCGTCGCGGTGCATTACGTGAGTGGCGCGCACCGTTTCCAGTTTCTCTGCCATGCGTTTGCCGCCGATGTCGCGGCCCGTGGCCTGGAATTGAAACGTGTAACTAGCCACGGCGGCGTCGCTTCCGCATAGAACGACGTCGATGGGGCTCAACTTCAGCTCCATGCGCGTATCCGGATTGAAATATTCGCGGGAACGGCGCATCGCTCCAAGCCTGCCCGGCTCGCTACGGCCCATGGCAATTTGGAACACCGTGCTGCCCGCAGCATAAAAATCGTTCAATTCATGTTCTGACTTTGCCAGAAAGGTGGCCCAAAAAAGCTCGACGGCCATTCGGACGTCTTCCACCGTCAGTTTCGTTTCAACCGAGGACATGAGAGGCTCCCAAGTGGAATCGCCTGCTTTCTTACTGATTACTTTACGCGAGTGCGGCGAACTTCGAAACGGCGGACAAATAATTGTTGCCGAAGGAATCACGAGCCGGCCCTCAAGATCGCGTATCGAATAGCGAACAGAAACGGATAAATCCGTACTACAATAGCGGTTTCGACCGAGCCGATATGGAATGGCGTCGTTGAGGAGGCGTGATGCACCGAGCCGCACTATTGCCGCCGCGGGAAGCCGCCAGAATTCTGGGAATCAGCTATCCAACGTTGAAGCAGTGGATCTACCGCGGGAAGATCAAAACGGTCAAGACGCCGGGAGGGCATCATCGCGTGCCGGAGAGCGAAATCGACCGCATGATTCCTAAATCGTTCGACCGCGGCGACGTCGTGATGCGGCGCGGTAATTTCCGTAAAATCAGCGGACGCAATCAGCTTATAGGGCGCGTAATTGCCGTGAAATATAGCGGGCTGCTGGCGCAGGTGACCATGGCCATCGCCGAGCAGCACATTACGGCGATCATCACGGCGGACGCGGCGAAAGAGATGCGCCTGAAACCCGGAGAGCGCGCGGCGGCATTGATTAAATCCACGGAAGTGATGATTTTGCGGGTATGAGAAGCCAAGCGATTCGTGAACGGCGGCACGTGAATTATCGAAAAACGAGCTGGCTCAGACCGTTTCTGGTTGGGACGTTCCTGCTTTTCTTTCTCGTGCAAAATGGCGCGAGCGCTGCGAACCAGGAAATCGCCGTCGCGGCGGCGGCCGACTTGCAATTCGCGATGCAGGACCTGGCGGCACAATTCGAAAAAAATAGCGGAACAAAAGTGGACGTTAGCTACGGTTCGAGCGGGAACTTCTTCGCGCAATTGCAAAATGGCGCGCCGTTCGATCTGTTTTTTTCGGCGGACATCGAGTATCCGGAGAAACTGGAAGCAGCGGGGTTCGCCGAACCGGGCACACCTTACGAGTACGCTGTAGGACGAATCGCGATCTGGATGCCCGCGGACGCTAAGGTGGATCTCATTCGCAAGGGATGGAATGCGTTGCTGGACCCGAGCGTGCAAAAAATTGCAATCGCTAATCCGGAGCACGCGCCGTACGGCCGCGCAGCCGTAGCGGCGTTGCAGAAGGCCGGGCTCTACGAAAAAGTGAAATCCAAACTGGTCTACGGCGAAAACATCTCGCAAGCAGCACAGTTTGCGCAATCTGGAAACGCGCAAGCCGGCATTGTGGCCATGTCGCTTGCGCTCTCTCCCGGAATGAAAAGCGGCAAGCGGTGGGAAATTCCGGCGAACATGTATCCGCCGATCGAGCAAGCTGCGATTCTGCTGAAAGGCGCGCAAAACCGCGACGGAGCGCGGGCATTCCTGGAATTTGTAAAAACCCCGGCCGGACGCGCAACGCTCGCAAAGTACGGATTCGCGTTTCCAGCGGCCGTCGAAGCGCCCGCTAACTTGGGGAAGAAATAATCATGGGTCCCCTACTCCTTTCCCTTCGGCTCGCTCTGTGGGTTTCCGCAATTCTTCTCGCGGGCGGACTTCCGCTCGCGTACTGGCTGGCGTATTCGAATTGGCGCGGCAAATTCTTGCTGGAGGCCGTAGTAGCAATGCCCTTGGTTCTGCCGCCAACCGTTCTGGGATTTTATGTGCTTCTCGCGATGGGCCCGCGCGGCCCGCTCGGGAAATTGTGGGAAATGTTTTTCGGCCACGGCCTGGCTTTCACGTTCGAAGGGCTGGTCCTCGCTTCCGTCCTCTACAGCTTGCCGTTTGCGGTGCAGCCTCTCATCGCATCGTTCGAATCCGTGGATCGCAAACTGCTTGACGCTTCCGCGGTGCTGGGCGCCGGTCGCCTTAGAACATTTTGGCGCGTCATCCTTCCGCTCTCGGTTCCCGGCGTCGTGACGGCGTTCGTCCTGAGCTTTGCTCACACGATGGGCGAGTTCGGCGTTGTCCTCATGGTTGGCGGAAATCTGGCGGGCGTGACGCGGACCGTCTCGATCGCTATTTACGATAAGGTGCAAGCGCTGGATTACGCTGGAGCGAATCGCATGGCGCTTGTATTGCTCGCCATTTCTTTCAGCGTCCTTACGGTGGTCTACGCTCTGAACCGTCGAGTAGGGCGCCAAATCGGACGCCGTTTCCTGTCGCCATGGGCCGCGAGATAGTCGCTCCGCAGCTCGCGGCGCGGCTGCGCTTGCAGCGTTTCCGCGCGGGCTCTCCTCCTTTTGTGTTGGACGTTTCGCTGGAAGTTCCTCCAGGCATTACGATTCTCTTCGGCCCTTCTGGCGCCGGAAAATCCACCGTGCTGGATTGCATCGCTGGATTGGCGCGTCCTGATGCGGGCCGCATCGATGTTGGCCGAGAAGTGCTGTTCGATTCGGAGGCGGGCGTGAACTCTCCGCCTCAATCGCGCCACGTCGCCTATGTATTTCAATCGCTAGCGCTTTTTCCGCACATGACGGCAGAGCAGAATATTGCCTATGGACTCGATGGAGTGCCCCATGAACAGCGCTCCACGCGCATTCAGGAAATCATGGAGAGCTTTCGCATCGATAAATTGCGCGCGCGCAAGCCTCCAGAAATATCCGGGGGCGAACGCCAACGGATCGCGCTTGCGCGGTCGCTGGCGACGCAGCCACGCGTCTTGCTGCTCGACGAGCCCCTGACCGGACTGGATACACCACTGAAGGCTTCCATCATCGAAGATCTGCGCGCCTGGAACGCGGCGCACCGAATCCCGATTTTGTACGTGACGCACACCCGCGAAGAGGTGGACGCGCTGGGCGAGCGCGTCATCGCAATGGATCACGGACGCGTGGTGAGCGAGGGGACCCCCATGGAGGTGCTCGAGGCGCCGCGGCGCGTGCGGCTGGCGCAGTCCGCAGGTTTTGAAAATGTGCTCAGCGGATCCGTTGTGGACTTGCGCGTAGAGGATGGCGTGATGCGCGTGCGGCTCGGCGAGAGCGCTTGCGAAATTGAGGTTCCACTGGGCTACGCGGCGGCTGGAGACCGAGTGCGCGTAGCCATTCGCGCGGGCGACATTTTGCTCGCCACGGCAAAACCAGAAAATCTAAGCGCACGCAACGTCATCGAAGGGCGCATCCTCGCGATGGAACCGCGTGGCACGCTGGTTCGCGCGCGCGTGGATTGCGGCGTGGAATTCATCGTGCATCTGACGCCGGGAGCTACGAGATCTTTGCAGCTATCTGAAGGACGCCGCGTGTGGCTCGTGCTGAAGACGCATTCATGTCATTTCGTCGAGGATTGAACTAGGGTACGACCAAAATTGACAATGTCTCAGGATTTCGGTTTGCTCGCGGTCGCCGCAGCCGCGGGCTCGGAAAATCTAACTTCGGCGGCTTCCAGCGTGTCGCCTTTGGGCTTGGCGTGAATCACGACCCGGTCACCCACCGCTAAATCGGAGAGTTTCGCGGGCTTATCCACGCCGCCGCTTCGCATCACAAAAGTGGTCGCGGCAACAAGCTTGACCTCGACGGAACTGCCATTGGCAGTTTTCACTGTGACCGAGTCGGCGCTGGTTTTTTCGACCGTGCCAATCACATGCTTGAAGTCGCCGTGGGCCAAAGCCGCGGCAACGAGGAAGGTAAGAGAAAAGAGAAGGGCCAAAGAGCGCAGTTTCATTTTTATCTCCAAACGAGCCAAGACCGAAACGACCCAGCACTTATATTATTCCACAACCCTCTCTCATCCGAGGGGACGTAGGTCCGGCGGACGATTGCGAGGACGCCGTCCACGATCCGCGCTCGCATTCCTAATGGTGATGAGAGTCCGGCTTGGATGCCGGCGCAGAGCCGTTCAAGAAATCGTCCTCCTGCTTTTCTTCTTGCCGGTCAGCCGGGCTCTTCGGATTATTTTCTTCCATCTCCATGCGCTCCTCTTCCGTCAATTGAGGAAGGTGGCGGATGAACTGGACGAGCTTCCAACTTTCGTCTTGCATGCCCGGCGCTGAGAACGCGGGCATACCGGTGAACCGGACGCCATTTTCGATTACCCAGAAGAGTTCGCCGTCAGAAAGTTTCTGCGTTTCGGGCTTACGAAGATCGGGCGGCTTCGGATAAAGGCCTCGGCCGATCATCGTGTCGCCGCTACCGTCGTTTCCATGACAGATGGCGCAGTGGTCCGCGAAATGCATGCGGGCTTCGCGAAGATTCTCCACGGTGGCTGGGATCGGATTCTTCAGCGCCTGTGCAGAAGCAGGGATGGCCAGATGCCGCGCATCGCGAGCCATCATTCTCTCGATAATCGTTGGCGTGGCACGCGCGCTGAGGCCATTGTGAAAGATCGACGCCATCACAACTACCACGAAGACTGCGACGAGCACAAGAATGAGCAGGATGACAGTTCCGCGTTTCATGGCTGTGGCCCCATGTTAGACGACGCGGGCCACGCGTTGCTAGTACGCGTTTTTCAACCTCGATTTATCCGGCAGTCTCCCCACCGCAGGCTTCCACCTGCAGATTCGCGCTGCCTCTGGTAGGATACGGCGCGCTATGAGAAGCAAGGTCTTTTCGAATCTGGATTCCGCCGTGGCCGATGTTCGAGACGGAGCGCGCATTATGTTCGGCGGATTCGGCGGCGCCGGATTCCCAAACAATTTGATTCAAGCGCTCTTCCGCAAAGGCACCAAAGAGATCACCGCCATCAGCAACAACTGCGGAACACACGAAGGCGAATTGGGGTTGCTATTCAAGAACACCCAGATCCGGCACGTGATCGCGGCGTTTCCGGGTCCGCATTCCTATTATTTTCAAGAGCAGTTTGCCGAAAAACAGGTGGCGCTCGAATTGGTCCCGCAAGGAATTCTCTGCGAGCGAATGCGCGCTGCCGCCGCAGGCCTGCAGGGGTTTTACACGACCGTGGGCGTGGGCACGGAAGTCGCTGCCGGAAAAGAAGAACGCGTCATCGGAGGGAAACGCTGCATTCTCGAGATGCCTATTCACGCGGATTATGCCTTCATCAAAGCGGAAAAAGCAGATGAACTGGGCAATCTGACGTACCGCCTGGCGGCGCGGAATTTCAATCCGATCATGGCAATGGCCGCAACGACGACCATCGTCGAAGTCGACGAAATCGTTCCGGTGGGCGCGATCCAGCCGGAACACGTCGTGACGCCGGCAATTTTCGTGCACCGCGTTGTGCAGGCCAAAGGAGTCCGCTATGCCTGAAAAGCCGCGGCTGCGGCGGGAACAGATCGCAGAGCGCGCTGGGCTTGAATTGCCGGACGGCGCCTACGTGAACCTGGGCTGGGGAATTCCAAACCTCATCGCGGACCATTTGCCGAAAAACGTCGAAGTCTATTTTCACAGTGAAAATGGAATTCTCGGCATGGGCCGCCGCGCGCTGCCCGGCGAAGAAGACTACGACCTGGTGGACGCCATGAAAGTGCCGGTGACCCTGACGCCTGGCGCATCTTTTTTCCATCAGGCCGATGCGCATCTCATGACGCGCGGCGGCCACATCGACGTGGCCGTGTTGGGCGGGTTTCAAGTTTCGGAAAAGGGCGACCTCGCGAACTGGAAAATTCCCGGCGCGAAAAACCCCGGCGGAATCGGCGGCGCGATGGACATCGCGGCAGGCGCGAAAAGGCTAATCGTCTGCATGGAGCACACCACCAAGGAGGGCGCGCCGAAAATCGTGCGGCAGTGCACCTATCCGCTGACCGCGTTGGCCTGCGTCGACACGATTGTCACGGATTTGGCGGTGATCGACGTCAAGCCGGAAGGACTGTTCTTGCGCGAGATCGCGCCGGGATGGAGTATCGAAGAAGTGCGGAAGTTGACGGGCGCACCGCTACTGTCGCTCGGCCGCGCTCCAGAAATACAATTGCTCTGAGAACCCTTGCGGGTTCTCCGCGGCTCTCCTCGGCGGGCAAGCTGGGCGTTGCGGCTCGCGCGTGGTAGAGTTTGGAAGTTCCGGGGCGCGAATCTGAATCCATTGGAGGCAGTCATGGCGGAAAATATTCCCGAAAAATATGCGGACCTTTTGGAGAAACCGGCGTTCGGCAGTCTGGGCACGCTTATGAAAGACGGCAGCCCGCAAGTCACGCCCGTCTGGGTGGATTACGACGGCAAGTACGTCCGCTTTAATTCCGCGCTGGGACGCGTGAAAGACAAAAACATCAGGCGCGATCCGCGCGTCTCGATTTCGCTGCAGGATCCCGCGAATCCCTATCGTTATCTCGAAATCCGCGGACGCGTCGTCGAAATCACGCAGAACGGCGCGGACGATCACATCAACAAACTTTCGCAAAAATATCTGGGCAAGCCCGTTTACCCTTTTCGGCAGCCTGGCGAAGTCCGCGTCCTCTACAAAATCGAGCCGGAAAAAGTCAGCTCCATGGGCTGAAAAAATTAATTTTATTTATAAGATTGCGCTAAATCCTTCGAAGAGAAACATTACAGACGAGCCGCCACGCGAGCCGCCATGTGGCCGTCGGTCGTGCGGAAAATGAGCACGAGGCTGTCCGTGAGCGGAACGCCTTCGCTGGGAATCCCAAATTCATACGACCACAAATAGCGCTTCGGCAAATCCGTCGCCGCCGTGTCCGTGTACGTCTGCATCGGATCGACGGAGAAGTGCACCAAGGTGATGTTTCCTGCCGGCCGCATATCCACGCCGTGCTTCCAATACAGCGATAGCCTCAGAGAACTCATCGCCTCCTTAGTGAGGTGGACACCTGTGCCCACCGGCTGCAGTCCGTAGGAGCACGGCTCGTCGTGGATGAGCAGGTCGAGAACGACTTTGTCCGGGAATTGCGTCACGACGTTTGTGCCTTCCCGAAAAATCGTTCCGTCCTCCTCGTCGTCGTAGGACTTCAGTTGATCGAAGAAATTTCCAGAGGTGACGCGGCCGTTGATGCGAAAGCACGGCCCGCTGGGAATGCCGCCGTCGCCGACGAGATAGACGCCGCCGTAATAGTTTTCAATCCTGATGTCATCTTTTTTAGGGTGCTTATGCTTTTTCTGCGAGGCGATGGCCTGGGAAAAAAATAGCAACGTTGCGGCGAGGGCGAGGCAGGAGGCTCGTGGAAAGTAGGCGCCCATGGGAGTGTTCCAACGCGGTCATTTTACTCCTTGCGGCCCGGCGCGGAGAAGAAAGGTGATGCCGTTCGTCGTGTATGAGGCTTTGTCGCCGTCGAGCTGCTTGGCCCCGACTTTTCCGGCGCGGACGGCTTCGATGGCGTCGACGAGTTTGGGGAGGACGCTCGGATCGGCGACGGGAACATTGTGCGCGCCTAGCACGAGTTTCACTTGCGGAGCGAGGGCGGCGAGTTTTTTGACGGATGCAACGTAAGCATCAAGATTTGTTTCCGGCCGGAAGAGCCAGATGGGGCCCGGATAGTACGTGTCGCCGGTGAAGAGCAGGCCGTTGGAATGGTCGAGCAAGGAGATCGAATCGGGCGTGTGGCCGGGCGTGGCGATGATTTCGACGTCGTGGTCGTGGCCGAGGCTGATCTTGAAGCCGTCATGCACCCAAAG
>JBARBE010000296.1:0-10195 GCA_049792735.1 Candidatus Acidiferrum sp. | reverse complement strand
TGCGCATAATTCAGCAAACTGCTCAGCACAAGCTCCGGTTCAACGCCGCGATTTCCCAGTGAGCCGAGCCGCCACAACGCCATTCCCCGTGTCGCGGGGTCGCGCCGTAGCTGCTGGATTAGCCGGGTGACGCTTTCTGGGGATTTGCTCAGATTATTCGCCGCAAGATCGACATCTACTGCCACCGTCCGCACGCGAAGGTCACGCGAATTCAGCGCCGCCAGCACCAGGTCAAACAGCTGGTCGGTGTTTTTCAAACGGCCTCGCCAGCCATCCACTTTTTCTTGCAGCAGGTCCAGAGAAGCCGCGTCGTTTTGCATCGCTCGTTCCAACAAGCGCTCCGCTTGCTGTTGTGGCGGGAGCCGGTTCAATTCCGCATCGCCACTCTTCGCGATCTTTGGCATGTGAACCGTCGAAAGCGCACGAGAAGCACTCCGCGCCGTGAGGCTGCCATCCAAGTTTTGGTCGGGCAGCGTCTTACGCGCAGCTTCAAAACCCGCCACGAGCGAAAGGCTGCCAAGGAGCGAGAGCAAAGCCGCATACCGGACACCGCGGCTCAATCCCCCCGTTCGTCCTTCGTTTCGGGGGTCGCGCACTGAGGAAATCTGATTGACGCGCTCGCTCATTCGCAATGGCTCCGCCGTGCACGGGCGCGCAGAGAACGCCCTCGGCTACATGCGAAGCTAATGGCTGAGGCCGGACGAGGCTATGGTACGGCAGTCCAGCGTATCGGTTCCGCCTATCTAACTTGCGTGCTTTCAAATAGTTCGAGTATTTACTGTTTGGCGCGGAAAATGGAAGCTCCGTCCAATAGGACAGGTGTATTTACGTCTTTGTTTCTGGCGCTACAAACGCATCGCCTAAAGCTTAGGGTTCCCAAGCTTCGGCCCATTTCAACGGCACTCAAGGAACCGTTTGCTTCGGAGTGACTTTGGCGCCGCCTTGCGTGAACACAAATCGCAAGATCCATTCGCTCGCCACGCTCTTTCCATTCACTTCGGGGGGGGTGAACACCCACTTCCTCGCCGCCTTCAGGGCCAGGTCTGCGAAAAACGTGCTCGGCCCCGGCGAATCCAGCTCTGCGTCGGAGACCGCTCCTGCCGCGTCAACATGCAGTTTCACTCCCACACGCACTCTTCCATGGATAGTGGCTAGAGCTTTCTGCGAGACATCAGGCAGAACCTGGTCCAGAACATCACCCTTGGCGGAAATATTTCCAGCCTTTCCGGGCATCACAACTTCTGTATTGCCAGCAGATGAGCTCGTCGGGACTGCGCCAACAGGCTTCTCTTTCTCGCTTGTTGTTTCTAGGGCGTCGGACGAGGAAGCCGGCACGCTGTGGCGGATTTTTGGTTGCGCTGCCGAGGGCAGAGACTTTGCCGCGACCGCTTGACCAACAGCCTTCTGTGGCGTAACCACTGAGGTGGACCGAGTCTCCGGCCTATGAGTCAAAAGACGTGGCACCGTAATAATTGCTGCAAAAATGAGCGCGCCCACAACGAGTGGGACAAGAAAGCGCGGCTTCGCACCGGACGCTCTGTATGGCGCGGGGCGATGCGGGTTGCTCTGCAGTCTCGCGGCAGCTTGAGGCGGAAGTGTCCTCGATGCCGTTGTCTTGGGAGTTGGCGGAAGTGCCTTTCCAGCGTCCGCACTCGTACTCGGCATTGAAACAGAAGCAATCGCAGAACCCGCTGCGGAAGCAGCCGCAGCCGTAGCTGCTCGCGCGTTCAATCTTGCGCCGATGTCTGCAATGCTCGCCCGCCGATCGGGTTCCAAACGTAGACACTTACGCGCGATTTCCTGGAAAGGAGCGGGAAGACTCGCGGGAACCGCCGGTTCGCGATGTGGCTCCGGTGGCCGCTCCGGCAAGCTTTGCGTCATCACTTCAACCAGAGTTGTGCCTAACGACCAAATATCGGCCGCCGGCGTCAACTTTCCGCTAATCGCTTCGGGCGCGTCGTACGCCCCCGGCCTCCTGGTGATCCCCTGCGATTCACCGGCTCGGGAAATCGTGTCGCTCGAAAGCTTCAATCGATCCCCGCTGGCCAAAATATTTGCCGGCTTCAAATCGCCGTGCACGAACCCCTTCCCGTGAAGGTATTCCAGCGCATCCAGAACCGGGCCAAGCATGTCCCTCGTCTCTTCGGGCGTCAGCGCGCGCTGTGGAAGAATCTGCGCGAGATTTTCTTCGGCGTACTCCATGACTAAATACGCCAGCTCGTTTCCATCAATCTGGCAGCGCCCTCCGCTGAATAATCGCAGCAAATGGGGATGAGAAAGTTGCGCTGCAGCTTCCCATCTCGCAACCTGCAAATCAGCACTTGCCGGATCCGCTGGAATAAGCTTGATGGCCGCTTTCCTTGGCTCCGCACGACCCTCGGCGTATTCGGTCAGAAACACCGCGCTGTGGTCTGTCCCGCCAAGATACTGCCGTAAAGGAAAAACCCCTTCGACGATCTGGCCAACCCATTGTTTCGAGGCCTCGGTCATATTGCACCCCCGCCTGACCGTTCCATCTTCAAGTCAAGGCACTTCTTTAGGCACTGCGCCCGAGAAACGGACCTGGCTGGATAACTCCATACTACCAATCCTGCCTGACCTTTCAACTGCCCCTCAGACCAGTAGTTTTTTGCGATTCCTATCGGATACTCTGAGACCGATCACAGGATTCGATTCCCACGACTTGGGAGAACAGCCGTGTTCTGCGACCGCTGTGGATTAAACTTCCTGCCTAAGCAATCCGTATGCACCAGGTGTAGGCGCGTTCCCACGCGCTACTGGTTCCAGCTCATGAGCCTGGTCACCTTACTCGTCGCCGTCGCTGCTAACGGCCTTGTTGGTATCTTTTTGCTCCCGCGATTTGTCATGTCGCATAAAGCGCACGTCCTGTTTCGCTCTTGGTGGTGGTTCGACCAAAAAGCGGCGCTTTACGGCTGGGTGCTCTTCGCAGTTGCCTTATTGGCTTGGGATTTTTTCGTCTGGAAAGAGGCCCGGCCTAAAGTCAAAGGTTGGTTCACGCGCAAACTATTGACGCTCTCGCTGGCCACAGGAATCGCCCCCATGATTCCTTGGTGGGTTCCCGCAGGGCAGCCCCCGGGCCAATTTCTCGCCATGATTGGCAAATATCCCGGAGTGCCCGCGATTCTCGCTTGGGGTGTAGTCCTCGTCGTTTCCGTCCTACTGTGCATCGACGCCGAGTCGCGCGACTATCTTCTCGGCCACGGCAGGGTTCTCAGTGTTGTCAGCACCGGGATGCTCCTGCTCGTTCTCAGCATGACAGTCGTCGGCTGGTCGATGACCTACTAAACTCCTTCTGTCACTTTTTCTCTTCCCGCCGTCGCCTTACGCGTTCGCGCCGTCCGCCGGGACAGCAGCTCTTTCACAGTGTTTGCGAAGTCTCGATCCGCTCCGGAGCGTCAATCCGAATTTCCGTTAGGTCGGAAAGTAAATTGGCCGCCCATCGGTAGATGTTGTGCTCTCGCACAATCTGGCGCATCCTCTGCATCCGTAGAGACTGTTGGTCTTCTGGCATTTCGATCGCTCGATGGATCGCATCCGCAACCTGCTCAACATCGTAGGGATTGACCAGCAGCGCGTCAGAGAGTTCGTGCGCCGCTCCAGCAAAGGTGCTCAGAATGAGCACTCCGCGCTCGTCATCCCGCGAGGCCACGAACTCCTTGGCCACGAGATTCATTCCGTCGTGGAGCGAAGTCACCAGGCAAACGGAAGCCGCGCGGTAATAACGCGAAATCTCCTCATGGGAGTGGTGTTTCTTCAGAAAAACGATTGGTTTCCAGCGTCCCGCTTGAAATCGCGCGTTGATGCGATCGGCTTCCGCGCTCACCTCGTCCAGGAATTGCCGGTAACGGTCGATGTCAGTCCGGCTTGGCGCACCGATCTGCACGAACGTAAAGCGGCGCATATAGGCTGGATGTTGCTCGAGAAAAAGCTCGATCCCTCGGAACCGCTCAATGATTCCTTTCGTGTAATCCACACGGTCCACGCCCACGCCGAGCAAGCTGGCTTCGACGCCAAGCTCCGCAAACAATGCCGCGCGCTCCTTCCCAACATTGCTCCCCTCTGGCAAGGCCGGTGCCGGATTAGAGAAAGCCACGCTGATCGGATACGGCCGCACGCGCGTCACGTGCCCCTGCCGGTTGACCGCAAAACGGTCCCACTCCGTCAGCGCTTCCACACCGCGGTCCACCGTCTCGAGAAAATTATTGCAATGCGATTGCACGTGAAAGCCGATTAGATCCGCGCCCAGCAAGCCGTCCAGCAGATCCCGCTGCCATGGGCAAATCCCAAACACCTCGCGATTCGGCCACGGGATGTGCCAAAAGATGGCCACGCGCGCGTCCGGCCGCGCTTCCTTCACCATCCGCGGCAACAGCGCAAAGTGATAATCCTGCGCCAACAGAATCGGCGAATCCGTTCCTTCCATCTCTTCCAGCACCGCATCCGCGAACCGCCGATTCACTTGCTGGTAGCGTAGCCAGTCCTCCGGCCGGAACGTCGGCCGTGTGTGTGCGATGTGGCAGAGTGGCCAGAGCCCTTCGTTTGAAAATCCTTCGTAATAACCTTTTTCTTCCTCGTCGCTCAACCACACGCGCCGCAGCGTATAGCTTGGGTGATCCGGCGGAACGCGCAGGTGATCGTGTTCATCCACCATTTCTCGGTCGGCGCTCCCCGATCCGTGCGCGATCCATGTTCCGTCGCACGCAATCAGCACCGGCTGTAGCGCCGTGACCAGCCCGCTCGCCGGCACGAGGTAGCCAATCGAATGATCCTTTTCATTGCGAATATGCATGCAAGGCTCGCGGTTAGACACGACGTACAGTGGTTTATCCCTCAGTTTGACGCGCAAGCTGACTCGCAGCCGCTCGGCTGTCCATAATGAGGAGTGCGTGTCCCGCAGCCGCGCTTCTTGTTCCGCGGTTGCTCTCGCGGCGTTCAGGTCCTGCGCAAGATGCGTCACTTCCTTGTGCAACTGATCGAAGATCTCCCCCTGCGGAGGCGCCGGCGGAATCGCCTGCGAGCCGGTTCGCAGCGTGCGCAGCCACTTCGCCGTCCGATTCAGAGGCGCCGTCAAATTCCATCGCACCAGCATCAGCGCGAGCCCCGTAATCAGCACCGTTTGCACCAGCGCGTTCAACAGTGAATCTCGCAACGTGTAGGACACGCGCGAATCGATGTAGCTGGTGTCGTAATAAATCGCAATCGTTCCCGCCGCTTTTCCCTCTCGCTCCAGTGGAAGCTCATAGACGTACAGCTGCAAATCGCCTGCGCGAATGGATTCGCTTTTTCCAGCCAGTGTGCTCGGAGTTTTGGAAACAATTTGAGGGCAGGAGTTTAGCAGCGGTGGGAGGCCGTCAGTGATGGCCAGCGCCTTCCCATTCTCGTCATAGACCGCTAATCCCTTCAAATGTTCGCGTTGCCCATACCTTGCCACGAAGCGCTTCAGCGCCCGGACGGAGTCCTGCTCCAACAGGTGTTCCACAGTTTCCTGCATGCTCTCGCCCAGATTCTCCGCTCTATGGACGAGATCATGCTCGAGATTCCGCTTCTCTGTCCTCACCTGGTACCCAGCGAAGAGCAGCGAAATCGCAGCCACGCTGAGCGCCAGCGGCAGAGCCATTTTTGTCGTCGTGCGCATTGGCGGTCCCCCGCAGGACAAGGACTCGGTGAAAGGAGTCGAAAGACGGCTGGTCTATCGGCAGCGGTCCAATTATAGCACCCGTGCAACTCTTCATTAATGCCCGAATTCATCTTTTGATGGAGTCTTTCTGCGTGCAATACAACCCGTTGCCCGGTCGTTTCTCCGCAGTTTTCTGGTGGTATCCTCTTTCTTGCAGCTCCCCCCGCCTTGAATGCCAAGAATTGAGCTGCGCCGGCGCGCTGCCGGAGATTTGAGAAAAACCCATGTTTGAACGGTACACAGAGAAAGCTCGTCGCGTAATTTTCTTCGCCCGCTATGAAGCCAGCCAGTACGGAAGTCCGTACATTGAGACGGAGCACTTGTTGCTCGGCTTATTTCGCGAAGATCGTCCGCTCTCACGCAAACTTCTTAACAATAAAGGCGGCGCGCGATCCCTCCGCGATGAAATCGAATCCCAAATCACGCGCAGGGAGCGCATCTCGACTTCCGTGGAAGTTCCTCTCAGCGCGGAGTGCAAAAACATCTTGAATATGGCAGCCGAAGAGTCCCAGCGTCTCGGCGCCAAACACGTTGGCACGGACCATCTGCTCCTCGCTATCATGCGTGAAGAAAGCTGCCTTGCCGCCCGGCTCTTAACCGAACGCGGCTTAACGCTCGCGTGGCTCCGCGAAGATCTCGCGCGCCCTTCAACCGAACCAGAGAAGCAAGTTTCAGAAGAAGTTCTCTCCGTGCGCCAGCTCTCCGATGCATGGGGCAAAGGCCAAGCCTCCGACTTTGCCCGCATGTTTGCTCCCGACGGCCAGTTTGTCGATCCGCAGGGCGGCCTTTGGATTGGTCCCGCCGCCATCCATGAAGCTGCAAAACACATCTTCGCCGCGCAAGGGTGGGCTAAGTCTTTCGGGAAAATCGAAGATGTCCAGTTCGTCGGAGGCAAAGCCGTAATGGCCACTCTCGCTTGGGAAGCAAACGAAATTCCTGACAAACCAAATCCCGGCTGTGTCCGAATGACCGTGATCCTCACCCAAAAACCAGATGGCTGGACCATCGCGCGAGCCCAAGCCACCGGCCTCCAGCCACAATCTCGCACCGCGACCGTTTGAAGCATGCTCCAGGTACTAGAGCCACCCCGTGCCATCCTGGGCGCAAATTTCTCACAAAGCAGGCCCGTTCCTTGACTTGCCGCCCCCGCGACGGAATAATGATAAAGCATGAGCGTTAGCGCCGGAGGCGTTCCAGACGTGTTCCTCGATGTAAAAGATCTTGCCGTTCGGAAGTTGCGCATCCGGAAGAGCTACGCCCCGGCCAGCATCGATTTTCATTCGTCCGAAATCAAGCAAGTCGCGCCTTTGGAAGTGACCGCAACGGCCGAGTTGCTCGAAGGCCAGATTCGCATCGAGGGTCAGCTCGAAACCAAGATTGAAATGGTCTGTGCCCGTTGCCTCGAACCGGTTATCGAAGATGTGAACCGTTCTTTTGATCTTTTCTACGCGCCTATGCCCAAGGGCGCTAAGCCGAAAGAAGACCGGCTCAAGGATGACGATACCGAAATCGGCTTCTACGAAGGGGATGGCCTCTTTCTAGCGGACGTGCTCAGAGAACAGGTTCTCCTGGCTTTGCCTCTCAAGGTCATCTGTCAGAGTGACTGCCGGGGCTTGTGCCCGAATTGTGGTGCTAACCTGAATCACGAGGAATGCCGCTGCGAGACCCATTCGACGGATCCGCGGCTCGCTCCCCTCGCGCGCCTGAAGCAGGACTGGCTGAAAAAACAATAGTTTCCAGGGCCAAAAGCCCATACAATCCGCCCACTGAGGCGGCTACGAGGAGTATTGCTATGCCTAACCCAAAAAGACGGCATTCGAAGCGGCGCACGAGCACCCGGCGAGCCCATGATTTCTTGGAAAAGCCGGCGCTCGGCGAATGCCCGAATTGCCACGAAACCAAGCAGCCGCACCAGGCTTGTCCACATTGCGGCTACTATAAAGGCCGTGCTGTACAAGACAAGTCTGCCTGACGCCGCCCTTTTCGCGGGGTCCCATCCAGGAATTGGCGGCCCCTCTAGAGCGGCCAGATAAATCCCATGATCACTATCGCCGTTGACGCCATGGGCGGAGACAACGCGCCCCGCCCCGAAATTGAAGGCAGTGTCCTGGCTGCCCGTGAATTGGGCGTGCGCGTCATGCTGGTCGGTCAGCCGAATGTGGTGCGCGCGGAGTTGGCGAGGCACGCGGCGCCCAGCTTGCCGATCGAGATCGTTCCGGCAAGCGAAGTGATCTCCATGGAAGATCACCCGGCGCAAGCTTTTCGGCGCAAGAAAGACAGCTCGGTCCATGTCGCGGCGCGCCTCGTGCGTGAAGCTAAAGCCGACGGCTTCGTCAGCGCTGGAAACACCGGCGCGGTGATGACCGTCGCAAGATTTTTGCTCGGCACTTTGGAATCCGTTGATCGGGTAGCGCTCGCAGCGCCTTTCCCGAACGCAAAAGGCGGCGTTTCCGTGCTTCTCGACGTCGGGGCCAATGTCGATTCCAAGCCCGAGCACTTGGTGCAATTCGCGGTGATGGGCGAAATCTATTACCGCGCCACCTTCGGCAACCGCCGTCCTCGCGTCGGCCTTTTGTCCGTCGGCGAGGAAGAAATCAAAGGCAATGAACTCACTCGAGAGGTCTATACGCGTTTGAAAAAGCTTCCCGTCCACTTCGTTGGCAACGTCGAAGGCGGAGATCTCTTCTCCGGTAATGTCGACGTTATCGTGAGCGATGGATTCGTCGGCAATATCGCTTTGAAAATCTGCGAAGGGTTGGCCCTCCAGATTTTTGGCTTGCTGAAAAAATCCATTCAAAGCTCGCTCGCTTCGCAGGTTGGCTTTCTTTTTTCGCGCGGCGCCTTGAAGGGCTTGAAGAAAACGATCGACTACACCGAGTACGGTGGCGCGCCCCTTTTGGGTGTTCGCGGCGTTTGCGTCATCGGCCATGGCCGCTCCAACGCCAAAGCCATCAAAAACGCCATCCGCGTGGCTGCGGGTCTTTCCCGCGCACGCATCAACGAAAAAATCGAACAGGAGCTCTCGGCCGCGAGCGTTCTCGCATGACGGCTCAAGAGAGGAATTGACGATGGGCAAAGTCGCATTTGTATTTCCAGGTCAAGCGTCGCAGTACCCCGGCATGGGCAAGGAACTCGCCGATAAATATCCGTCCGCCCGCGCCGTCTTCGAAGAGGCCGATAAAGCCCTGGGCTTCTCCATCTCCAAAATCTGCTTCGAGGGCACCGAAGACGAGCTAAAGCTCACCGCCAACACCCAACCAGCCATTCTCACCTGTTCCGTCGCGGTCTACCGCGTCGTCGCCGAAAGAGGCCTCGCTCCCGACTTCGTCGCCGGTCACAGTCTCGGCGAATATTCGGCGCTCGTCGCAACCGGCGCATTAAAATTTTCCGACGCCGTTCAGCTAGTCCGCAAGCGCGGCACCTACATGCAGGAAGCCGTCCCTGCAGGCGTAGGCGCCATGGCCGCCATCATGGGCCTCTCGCCGGCGGTCGTAGCCGATGCCTGCAAGCGCGCCGCCGATGGCGAAGTCTGCTCCGCCGCCAATCTGAATTCTCCGGAGCAAACGGTCATCTCCGGCCACGCCGCGGCCGTCAAACGCGCCGTCGAAATCGCCTCCCAGCTCGGAGCCAAGCGCGCCGTCATCCTGCCCGTCTCCGCTCCGTTCCATTCCGCCCTCATGATGCCCGCGCAGGAGCGCCTTGCCGAAGATTTGAAGAAAACCTCATTTTCAAATTTGTCCGTTCCTCTGGTCACCAACGTCGATGCCGACACTATCACCACAGGCGACGAAGCTCGCGAAGCCATAATTCGCCAAGTCACCATGCCCGTCCGCTGGCAAGAATCCGTCCGCCTCCTGATCGATGAAGGCGTTAACACCTTCGTCGAAGTAGGCCCAGGCCGCGTCCTAACCGGCCTCTTGCGCCAAATCGAGCGTTCCGTAGCCACGCTCAACGTCGAAGACGAAAAAAGTTTAGCCGCCACGTTAGAAAAAATTGCCGGCGCCCGTTCCGATGCGGCCTGAGGTAGCACAGACTTCAGTCTGTGCCCGGTCAAACGAGTTTGCTGGATGTGTCCGATTGCCGTAAGCCGCAACCGTAAGAAGGGTGCCCCACCTTCGTTTTGTGAAGGTGGGTCCTGGGGTTGAATTTCAAATCCGGTAAAAAGTAAGCACAGGAAAAGGTAAGCAAAGGGAAAAAGATGTTCAGCCTAAAAGACAAAGTAGCCCTAGTGACGGGCGCAAGCCAAGGCATCGGCCGCGAAACCGCGCTAGCTCTATCCGAAGCCGGCGCAAAAGTCGCCGCCGCCGCCCGCAACGAAGAGAAGCTCGCCTCCCTTGTCAACGAAATCGTAAACGCCGGTGGCGAAGCCATCGCCATCAAAATGGACGTCGCCGACCCCGATCAAATCAAATCCGGCTTCAAGCAACTCCTCGAAAAATTCGCCCGCCTCGACATTCTCGTCAACAACGCCGCCATCACCCGCGATGGCCTCGCCCT
>JBARBE010000295.1:0-3492 GCA_049792735.1 Candidatus Acidiferrum sp. | reverse complement strand
CGGCCCGCGCTTTCCGGCGGCGCGTCGCCCATGCTGCCGAAAAAGGGATGCACCGGAATCTCGATGCCCGGCGCGAATTTCGCGATCATTCGCTCGGCATCCAGCGGAATAATTTTCATTTTCGCGTAAGGATAATCGTCCGGGATGTAGCCGCGCCCCGGCCCAAACGCGTTGTACGCATAGGGAATCGCCAGTTTTATGCCGAGAATTTTTACTTCGAGCACGTCGCCCGGCTGCGCGTCCTCAATGTAAATCGGTCCCGTCAAAATGTGCCCGCCCGGCCCTTTGTCTTTCACCTGCTCGGTAATGTCGCGCAGCGATTGCTCGACCTGCTCCGGCGGCAACCCCGCATCCTCCAATCGCTTCGGGCTGTTCGTGATGAGCGTCTGAATCTCCACCGTGTCGCCCGACTTCACACGCAACACCGGCGTCGCCTTCGCGTCGTAGTACCCCCACTCCACCGTCTTCGGCGTCGCCTTCAGCGTATATGTCGCCTGCGCGCGAATCTCTTCAGCAAAGGGCAGTGCGAGCATAGAAAGAACTGCAAGACTGAGAATTCCGCTAGTCCTTTTCAAGCCGCCTCCTAAATAGCATATGTGATATCCCAAAAGAACTTACCTTAACAGCTATGCTGGGTCTGGTAGAATACGCTCGCCATGATGGCCGAAAAATACCGGTTCACGCTAGAGGAGAAGAACGCGCTGTTGCGTGAACTCGCAAGGGTCTACAGGCGCGATGACGAGCGCGAATTTATGAAGATTTTGCGGAAGTTCGGGATACAGGACGAAGATCCGCGCTTCGCCGAGATCCTGAAGTTTTTCCGCGACCTACGCGGCGGGAAGGTTTAGCGGCAAGACTTCGGATTTCCTCGCGCATGGCTTTGGCTTTTTCGAGCGGCAGTGTGGACATGTGCTCGATCAGAATTTCCGCCGTGCGCTGGACGGCTTCGTCTAGCTTGCTGATCTTCTTTAGTTTCATTGCATTCATAGGATAGCACCTCTCGGTGAAGTATCTGCCACTTTTCTAGACGCCTTAACCTGAGCCAACTTTCGTTAGGACCTCCGGGCAGGAGAAGGCCCCCCTTAAATCTGTCTCACCAGTCAGCGCTTGACATTAGGATGCCTTACCTGCGAGCGTCATGATATGCGCACCACACTCACGCTCGACGACGATGTTGCCAAGCTCTTGCGTCGGGAGCTTCGGCGTTCCGGCGCTTCGCTGAAGTCCGGCGTAAACCATTTTCTTCGCCTGGGGCTGATGGCGTCCGGGAAACCCCTGACAAAGCCTTTCGTGGTTCATCCCCGGCCCTTGGGGCTGCCTCCTGGCCTCAGTTATGACCATGTGGAGAATTTGCTCGCTGCGCTGGAGAGCCCCTTCCACCGATGATTCGAGTCGCTGGCTCCGCGGCGTTCCTGAAGCTGCGTCAAGACTCGGCATCGTAATCACCCCAAGCCACCGTCTTCGGCGTCGGCTTCAGCGTATATGTCGCCTGCGCCTGCAAATTTTGCAGGCAGAAAGAACTCGCGAAGACCAGGACTCCGAGACTTAAGGGTTTTAGGCGCAATTTACGGGTGTCCTTTCTTTGAATTCTTTGATTGTCCGTCGGGATTGATCACGACAGGCGTCGTATAGATTGTTATTTCATCGGGGAGATTCATGATCACGCGGTTGTCTTGTATAACGTCCTGCTCATCTATGGTGTAGTGAAATCTCAGAGTGTGCTCGAAAGGAGCGTTCGGCGGACATCCTACACAGCCGAACGTCCAAGTTTTCACAATTTTTTCCGCATCATCTCTCAAAATTCCAAACCCCACAGTTTTTGAGTCTCCCGGCGAGGACTGGACGGCAAGAACTGAGCCATCTGCCGCAATCTTGAGTTTCATCACAATTGTTCCGCTCAGCCGCGTTTGGCGAGCGAGCGGAGGGTAGTGAAGCGGCGGCTCCAAGTGCTTGACGTAGATAATCCGCTGCTGCTCCGTTTGCAGAAAGCTCGCGAAGAGGAGGACCAGAGGTATGGCTACGGCTGCTAGATTAAACTTCACGCTTGAGCCACCTCCTCGACCAAGCGGATGCAGTCCACCGGATTGGTCGCGATCCCTGCTCGAGCAAGACCGAGCAAGGATGGAGGAACCCAAGAAATTAATTGGCGGTCAACGTAGCAAATCCAAGTGTCCCATGGGGGGGCGTCCCGCTCATCAAAATAACCCATGCTTGCGTACTGTGAAGCTCCATCTTGGACGTTGTCGTCAGGTTCGTAGAAGAGAAGTCTTCCTCCGGCAAGATCGGATGACGCCGCGCGGGGAAACACACTCAGCTCGCGAAGGAGAGAGGCGCGTCTCTCAGCAAGCGCTTCGATGATTTGAGCACGATTCTGTTCAGGATGAAACAGAGAGGTCGCGTAAGAATGATATGCCGCGCTCCGTAATTGTTGTCGCAGCGGCGGGTCGATCGAGCCCGGATCGGCGACGGCAAAGAGGGCCTCTGCTTCAGCTTTCAACTTGCTCGCGCGCCGAATCTTAGACCTATTTACCCATCGCCAGAACCAATTTCTTCGCTCAAAGATTGACGGGTCCGCTTTGTATGCCAGACTTAGCAATTCGGCGGCCCTTCGACTCATTTCTCGCCGCTGAATTGTGTTCGCGTCCCCCTCTGGGCACCCGATCAAACTCTGAGAAGAACACCACGCGATCGTCTCGGCGAGACGTTGGCGAAATGCTGCGTCTGACAATCCGAACTCGGTTCTATGCACCGTCATGGATGCGTCATATCCTCGGGTTTGACGAGGGCGTCGAATTCTTCGGCGCTGACGAAGCCGAGTTTGATGGCGGCTTCGCGGAGGCTGATGTGAGAGTGATGGGCGGCCTTGGCGACTTGGGCTGCGGCATCGTAGCCGATTTTGGGAGCAAGGGCGGTGACGAGCATGAGGGAATTGTGGACGTAGCGATCGATCGTCTCGCGATTCGCTTCAATGCCGCTGACACAATGATCCACGAAACTGGTCATGGCGTCGGTGAGCAGCTCGACGGAATGCAAATAGTTGAAGATGATGACAGGCTTGAATACGTTGAGCTCGAAATTGCCTTGCGAGCCGGCGAAGCCGATGGCGGCGTCGTTACCCATGACTTGTACGGCGACCATGGTGAGCGCTTCGGCCTGCGTGGGGTTCACTTTGCCGGGCATGATGCTGGAGCCGGGCTCGTTTTCCGGAAGCGACAGTTCGCCGAGGCCACAACGCGGCCCGGAAGCCAGCCAACGAATGTCGTTGGCGATTTTCATGAGCGAAGCGGCGAGAGTTTTCAGCGCGCCGCTGGCAAACACGAGTTCATCGTGCGCGCTGAGCGCAGCGAATTTGTTGGGATGCGAACGGAACGGCAGACGCGTCAACTCGGCGATCTTCCGCGCTGCGCGCTCGGCAAATTCGGGATGGGCGTTAAGCCCGGTGCCGACAGCCGTCCCCCCAATCGCCAAATCGTAGAGTCCATCGAGCGCCAT
>JBARBE010000294.1:0-12307 GCA_049792735.1 Candidatus Acidiferrum sp. | reverse complement strand
GCGTTGAAGCTCTGGCAAGCGCCTATCAACAGGCCGGCAAAGTGGACGAGGCCATTGCCGGGTACGAAAAGCTCATGGGTCTCCAATACCGGGCAATCGAGTGGGAGACTCAGCAGTTGTGGCTGGCCGCTCACATTACTCTCGCGGCCGATTATCTTGCCAAGGGCGACCGCGAAAAAGCCAAACAGACCATCGGTCGCCTTCTTAATCTGTGGAAGGACGCCGACCCCAATCTTCGCCTCCTGAAGCAAGCCAAAACTGAGTACGCAAAGCTACAGTAATTTGGCGGGTCGTTTTCGAAACACCTGGTCATGGACTTACGCGCGAAGTCCGATTCAGTAGGCGCACCGCAGTTTCTGTCTCACCCTCGAAAACTGTCCCATACAAAGTGTACGCTCGGAAAACGTGGGTCCGATCAGGGTCCAATAAATCGTGGCTAAGCGCCCTTCTTATTTGCACTCAAGAGTTGAGCCGCAGTAAGCGCTCTTTCCTGGCCTGGCCCAGCAGACTGGCTCCTATTGGGGAGATTGGGAACAACCCAGAACAAATCACCGTGGATTGCCCCATCTCAAGTAAAAAAGCAAAAGAGCCCTGCTAAAAGTAGGTCTATTCGTCAGGACGCGCCATGCAATGGGGGAACCACTCAAACGCAAAAGGTGTGGCGCGCTTGCTTTTCCATGCGAAGATTCCATAATTGGCGGGTCCCGCGATAGGATGTGCTTTCGATGGTTTGTCCGCAGTGCAGCTACGAAAATCCGGATACATCCGTGCAGTGCGCAAAATGCACTACGCCGTTGCCCCTTACTGACCAGACGCTGGCCACGGCGGGGCAGGGATGGTCCGTGCCAGACGCCGCAGGTATCGTTTCTTCCACAGCGGTAGTTCACTTGGGTCCCGGCAGCGAGATTGGCAGCCGCTATGAGATTGTGCGCCTATTGGGACAAGGCGGGATGGGCGCGGTCTATCAGGCGCATGACCGAGAACTCGACCGCCAGGTGGCTATCAAGGTGATTCGCGCCGACATGGCAGCGAACCCTGAAATTTTGCGGCGCTTCAAGCAAGAGCTCATCCTCGCCCGGCAAATTACGCACAAAAACGTGATTCGGATTTTTGATCTCGGGCAGGCCGACGGAATCAAGTTCATCACCATGGAGTACATCGAGGGCGAGAACCTGCAAGGCGTCCTTCGACGGAAGAAAAAACTTGAGCCCGCGGAAGCGGCGAACATTATGGCCCAGGTTTGCCGTGCGCTCGAGGCGGCGCACGCAGAAGGCGTAATCCATCGCGACCTGAAACCGCAGAACATCATGCTGGATAAGAGCGGCCGGGCCTACGTGATGGACTTCGGCATCGCCCGCTCGATGCTTGCTGCCGGCATGACGCAGACCGGCGCGCTGATCGGCACGCCGGATTACATGTCTCCCGAGCAAGCCAAGGGCCTGGCGCTGGATGCGCGTTCGGACCTCTTCAGCCTGGGAATCATTTTTTACGAGATGCTGAGTGGCGCGGTGCCCTTTGATGCGGACACCACGATGGGCAAGTTATGGAAGCGCACCAACGAACCCGCCCGCCCTCTTGCGGAACTGGACAAAACGATTCCGCAACCGCTCTGCGACATCGTGCGGAAATGTCTCGAAATCGATCCTCAGAAGCGGTTCGCCAGCGCCGCGGAATTGCTGAGTCAAATCGAAGTATGGCAAGGACCGGCGGCGGGCACGCGAGTCATCGCTCCGCCAGCCAGGACTTTTCCGGCGTACGCAAAATGGGCGGCGGCAGGGCTAGGCGTCGCCTTTATTGCAGGCGGAATCTGGCTTCGCGAGAGAATCATTTCCCGTCCCACGGCTCCTCATGCGCCGGTGAGCTTGCTGATCTCCGATTTCGAAAATAAAACCGGCGATCCCGTGTTTGACGGCACGCTCGAGCCGATGTTGGGCATCGCTCTCGAGGGCGCTCCATTTATTTCTTCCTTCAGCCGCGGGCAAGCGCGGAAGGACGCCGCACAGCTTCAGCCCGCGGCCACACACATGGACGCGGCCCTGGCTCAACTCGTTGCGGTGCGGGAAGGCGTCAACGTCGTTGTAAGCGGTTCGATTGCACCGGATGGCAGCGGCTACAAGGTTTCGGTGGCCGCTTTGGACCCGGCAACAGGCAAAACGATTGTTAAGGACGAGCGGGAAGCCTCGAATAAGCAAGACGTCCTGGCCGCCGCGGGAAAACTCGCGGAGGGCATCCGCAAGGGCCTGGGCGACAGCACGCCGGAGTCCGCGCAACAAGCTGCAGCGGAAACGTTCAGCGCAGGCTCGCTGGAAGCGGCGCATGCCTATGCCCAGGGCCAGGATTTTCAACAGGCCGCCAAATGGGACGATGCACTGAAAGCGTATGCGAAAGCCGAAGAGCTCGATCCAAACCTCGGCCGTGCGTACGCGGGCACCGCTGTGATCGACGCCAATCTAGGGAAGCGCGAGGAAGCGAGAAAATACTACGATCTGGCCATGTCGCACATCGACCGCATGACCGACCGCGAGAAATATCGCACCCGAGGCAGCTATTACCTGTTCATGCGCGACCAGCCGAAGGCCATGGAGGAATATTCCGCGCTGGTGAGCCAGTATCCCGCGGACACGGCGGGGCATTCGAATCTGGCGCTCGCCTACTTTTATGGAAGAAATATGTCCAAAGCCCTGGAAGAGCAGAAACGCGCTCTCGCGATCACTCCGAATAGCGTGCTACAGCGAATCAACTATGCAATGTATGCGCTGTATGACGGGGATTTCGATACCGCGCTCAAAGAAGCGCAATCGATTTTGCAGGAAAATCCCAAGTTTGATCAGGCACTACGCACGTCCGCCCTGGCGGAATTGGGTTTGGGCCACACGGCGGAAGCGGAAGCGCAGTACGTTAAACTTCAAGCCGTGAGTGCCTACGGTGCGTCCATCGCGGCCACCGGACTTGCCGACTTGAATTTGTACGAGGGCAAGCTCGCAGACGCCTCAGCGATTTTGGAGAAAGCCATCGCAAGCGACCTTGCTGCGAAGGATGCGGAATCTGCCGCGGTCAACACGGCAACGCTGGCCGCGATACAAGCGACGCTGGGAAAAACGCAAGAGTCCTTGGCTTCCGCGGGCAAAGCCGCTGAGGAGAGCAAATATCAAGGCGTTCTCTATCGCGCCGCGCAGGTTTACATAGCGGCAGGTCAGGAACAGAAGGCCCTGCAATTGGTCGCGCCGCTTTCGCAGAAGCTGGAAGCTGAACCGCAGGTTTACGCGAAACTAATCGCCGGCGAAGCGCAGCTCCATAAAGGCAACGCACGCGAGGCCCTAAATTCCTTCGAGGAAGCGCAGAAGCTCGCTGACACCTGGCTCGGCCATTTTGACCTGGGCCGCGCGTATCTGGATGCGGGCGCGTTTACCGAAGCGTCCTCGGAGTTCGATATCTGCGTGAAGCGCCGCGGCGAAGCCACTTCCGTGTTTCTCGACGATGTGCCCAGCTATCATCTGCTGCCACCGGTTTATTTCTATCAGGGCCGCGCGCGCGAAGGTCTGAACAGCCCCGGCGCTGCCGAATCCTACAAAACATTCCTCGCCATCAAAGAAAAAGGCGCCGGGGATCCGCTCGTCGCGGACGCCCAGCGTCGAGTTGGATCGCACTAGCCGTGCGATGTAGCGAGACTTATTTACGAAGGCCGCTTTGTCATCACGGCGCTGGTTGTGTTGTGACGGCGACCTCATTCGAGAAGATACTCTCAACTCCCGAAGTGCTGAAGGTATCCACCACGAAGAAGTAGGTCGTAGCTGTGCTCAGTCCGGAGACGACGAATTGGTTGACGTTGCCGGCGGAGATCGTCGTCGGGTATACCCCCGAGGAAGTTCCGTAATGAATGCGGTAACCGGCGACATCTTGAGCGGGGCTTGCGGTCCAAGTAAGCGTGACGATTGACGTCGTTTGAGGCGACCCGATCAAGTTCGTCGGTGGCTGCGGTTGTATGGTGACGGTGAATTGTTCCGTGTAACCCTGAGGCGGCGCCGAACTGTCCGTCGCCTGAAACGTGAAGCTAAATGTTCCAGCTGCGGTAGGCGTGCCACTCACCTTCCCGGTAGTCGTATTCACCGCCGATATGGAAAGCCCTGGCGGCGGATTCCCCGAAAAAGGTTGATATGTATAAGGAACGATCCCGCCAGAGGAAGTTATATTCTGCGAATACGCAGTCCCCTCCGTTCCTGCCGGCAAGAGGTTCGGAGTGCCTCCGGTAAAGAACGGAACCAACGTCAGCGTGAAGGCTTGCGTCGCCGTTGAAGACGGCGGGCCTGCGCTCACGGCTTGGATGGTGAAAACGTAAGTTGTAGCCGGATCGGTGACGGAGGAGGAAGTGAGCGCGCCAGTCGAAGGGTTCAGCGTGATGCTCGGTGGCAGTGATCCGCTGACGACCGAATAGGTCGTCGCTCCTCCGGCCCCTCCCGTCGTTTGAAGCTGCGCGGAGTATGGAATTGCAGGTGTCCCGCCGTCCGTAGGCGCGTTCGGCAAGGTCGCCGCGGTAATGGTCAGAGGTGCGTTGATCGAGAGACTCAGTGTTGTCGTCAATGATTGAGGTGGCGCGCTTCCATCCGTGACGGTGAACGTGACGTCGTATGTGCCAGTCGCCGTCGGCGTGCCGGTCAAGATGCCATTCGACGTCAAAGTTAGACCAGCTGGAATGCCGAGCGGTGCCCAGGTTACCTGGCCAATGCCGCCACGCTCGAGCAGCACCTGAGTGTACGGCTGGTTCTGGACAGCTACCGGCAAAGTGTTCGGAGTCGTGACCACAATGCCGGGAGCCACGGTCGGCGGATAGAACAGCTCCGAATTCGGCACGGTCACCGCTGGCACCGCATTGTTAACACCGCTCGCCAGTAGCACGGTACCATCCGGAGTTACCGCTTCGCGCATCCCCGCTTGCACTGCCGTGAAATTCCCGGTGGCGCTAAATGCCTGCGTTGCAGGGTTGTAGATATCCGCGTTTGTGCCTGCGGGCAACGTTGCTCCGCCGGAGATAAACACGGTTCCGTCGCCCAGCACGATTCCCGCGTAATGCCCGCGTGCTACGGTCATGTTTCCTGTCGGAGTAAACGTCCCACTCGCGGGGTTGTAAAGTTCCGCCGTCGGAGTCAGCACCAGCGCGTTGCCAGGACCGGTCAGTCCTCCCGCAACCAGGACTTGCCCGGTATACAGCAGCGCGGAGGAATGATTCCCGCGAGCGGTGGTCATGCTGCCGGTGGGCGTAAACGTATCCGCCACCGGATCGTAAATTTCCGCGGACGCGAGCGCATTGTTGTTGGTGTCCAGTCCGCCGCTGATCAGCACCTGCCCGTTTGGAAGCAGGTCCGCGTGATGCGCCTGCCGGGCGCTGTTCATCGGATGGCTAGTAGCCGTAAACGTGTTCGCGACGGGATCGTATATCTCCGCGCTCGCCAGCGAATTGCCGCTGCTGTCGTTTCCACCGGTAATCAGCACTTTCCCGTTCGCCAGCAGCGTCGCCGCGTGCTCTGCTCGCGGTGTCGTCATCTGTGCCGTCACCTGGGTAAATGTAAGGGTTGCCGGGTCGAAGAGATCGGCGCTGGATTGCGCTATGGCCGTATCGGTAAAGCCGCCGGTCACAAGCACCTTTCCATTGAGTAGCAACGTCACTGTATGATCCGCCCGCGGCGCGCTCATCGGACCGGCCGTCGTGCTGAAGCTGTGCAAAACTGGATCGTACAATTCCGCCGTCGCCAGAACGTTGCTGGCGTCCGCATTCGCCGCTCCACCCGTAATTAGAATTTTCCCGTTGGGCAGAGCCAACACCATGTGATTGCGCCGGGCCGTGTTCATGTTTCCCGTATCGCAGTAGCCGCTGACGTTGAACGCGTTGGAAGTCGCCGAGAAGGAACTTACCGTCGCGTTCAGCGTGTATCCCACTCCGCCGCGATTGATGGTCATGAATGTGAAGAATGCGTCGCCCGTGGCGCTCGTTGTCTGTGTCAGCGTCTCCGCGTTGTCGCTCAAAGCGGCCGCCGCGCAAGGCGGCGTGCCATTGAACGACATCGTCACGCTGGCTCCGGCAATGGCTGCTCCCGTGTTGTCTTGCACATGGATGTGCACGGGGGAATTCGGATTCGGCTGCCCTTGCACGTAATTGGGCGGCTGCGTGACGTATAGAATATTGATAGCAGGAGTCCCGCCAAACGTGATCGTGTAACTCGCCGTCTGGACCTGATAGCCAGGTGTGGACCCCGAATTCGACTGGTCATGGACCAAAACGCTGAAACTGATGGTTGGCGACTGTGGGTTGGCGATCGTGAGCGCACCCGAGCTGCCGAGCGAAACACCGGTCGCGGGTGTTGAGAGACTAAACACGTATGAGCCGCCGGTGCCAGGAATGCCGCCGCTGGCACTGAGATTGGCCGAATAAGGAACGCCAATGGTGCCACTGGGCAGCGTGGCCGGCGTGATTTGAATTACCGCGCCGACGCGAATGGTTACCGATGCTGAGAGCGCGACCGGTGGCGACGCTGAATCTGTAGCTGTTAACTGAACCACAGAGCCCGTTGGGTTTGCGCCCGTTGGGACGCCGATGACCTGGGTAAACTGGCCTGTGGTCGAGCTGAGGGACAATCCCGCGGGCAGGCCGGTTGCAGTCCACGTGATTGGCGAAGTTCCGCCGGTCGTCGTGAACGAGGAACCGACGTAAGATTGGCCTACCACACCGTCATTAAACCTGCTCGGGACATTCGACGCAAATACGTTGTTGACAGGAATGGAAAGGGTCTTCAAAGCCGTGTTCGGAGGCGTGGCGCTGTCCGCAACCTGCACCGTTATGGAGTTGGGGCCCAGGGGCAAACCTGGCGCGGTAAGCAAACCGGAAGAACTTACGTTGATACCTTGCACAGAACTGGAAACGAGCGACCATGTATCTGTTCCTGGCTTGCCCCCCGAGGACTGCAATTGGAAGGAGTAACCCGGATCGTTCTGATCGGTTGGGGGCAAAGTAGCCGTGAGAACACTGACCGGAGGATAAGCAGGCGGCGCCGTCAAATTTGGATTTCCTGGATTCGCTAGCACTGTCGTTGTATTCACCGCCTGCGGCACAGTCACGGGCACAATTACGCTCAGCGGATTGAACGGCGTCGCTGTCGGCGTCGGGTTGACGACGCGGATCGTGATGTACGCTGTCTCGCCAGGCGCTAGCGTCACCGATGCCTCGTTCGGCGTGGAATTCGTGATGTCCGGATTCGTAATATTCGGATTCGACGCGGTAAATAGCATCGGATTCGTGATGTTCGCAACGGTGATCCAGTGCGTCTGCACACCAAGCACGCAATTCTGCGCGACCGGCGTCTGATACAGCTTATTGATCAGCAACTGCAACACGATGTCCCCAGGCACCGTGCCAGTCGTCGCCGTCTTTACCGTATAAGAAGACGTGGTGTTCCCGGTGTTGGTGATGGGATACGTCACGTCCTGAATCGAACCATTCGTAATGTCCGGATTCGTGATATTCGGGTTCGTGATGTTGGGGTTGGTGATATTCGGATTCGTGATGTTGGGATTCGTGATGTTGGGATTGGTGATGTTCGGGTTCGTCGCGCTGACATTGTCGACGTTTAGATTGGTGATATTCGGGTTCGTGATGTTCGGATTCAGGTAAGAATTGTTTGTGATATCTGGATTCGTAATATTAGGATTTGTAATATTAGGATTGGTGATATTTGAATTGGTGATATTCGGATTCGTGACTTCGTCATTCGTAATATTGGGATTCGTGATGTTCGGGTTGGTGATGTTGGGATTCGTGATGTTCGGGTTGGTGATGTCCGGATTGAGAACAGCAGTCGATGTAAGCCCGTTCGTCACCACCGACCCGCCAATCGCCGTAATCTGAGCCACCGTTACGGTGATGCTGGCCTGCGCATTCGTCGAAGTTGCGAACACGCTGCGCGACACAGACGAGTACGGTGGAATGGTAATGTCCAGCGTCGTCAACTTCGAAAATTGCAGAAAAGACGCCGTACCACCCGTCGGTTGATTGGTGATTGTGAAACGAACACTGAGTGGTTGGCTTGTCGAGTTCTGCGCTTCCACGGGAAATGCGCGCTGAAACGGAACGGTCTTGCCATTATACGTGGTCGTCCCCAACGGCTTAGCGTTCCCCGGCGCTCCTGCGACAAGCCCGCCGGTGATTTGGGAAGTATAAATATTCTGATTGCGCATGCCTTCTTGCCCAGACACGCAAGCTGGCAGCGGCTGTCCGTTCTCGACGCTTATCGCTCCCGCAACAACTGGCGCGGTGTAATTTTCCCAGCTCCCTCCAGGAGGCGGCGGCACCACGTCGCGGTTGTCCGTCCACGCCGCGTGGAAAAGCGGATTCACGCTCGGCATGAAGTTATAGGCCCAGGAGCTGCCGCTCGGCACAAATGCGGGCGAAGGCACGATATCGAGATAATCCCCGAGGAAAGCTTCCTGGCCAGAGTCGAACAGCGGCAGGTTCGGCACATTGAACTTATACTGTTCAATGTCCGCTGATTCCGGATTGACGCAACATCCATAAGCGTACTGCGACACAAGCACGGATGGCCCCAATGTCACTGTGGGGAAAATCCCGAGTTCAAGAACGCGCAAATCAAGCGTATGGCGGCGGAGCGTCAAAGTTGAGTCATCAATGTAGGGCGTGAACACCTCGCTCATCTCGGCTGGCGTCGCACCCGGGGCTAGCTCGCCTTCCGGCTGCAGCATCGCCGAATAGTTACCGAGGCTCGCCGGGTTTGGCGTGTAGACGTCCGCATAATGGTCGAGCCGAAGGTCGTAATACAGGAGCGTCAATCTTCCGTTAGCGAACGTCATCGCCGGCATGATCTGATGCCCGCGTCCCGATGGATTCGACGCACTCTGCGGCGGATTGTCCACCATGATCGCTGGTGTCCAGTGCGTGCCATCCAGGGAACCTGCCGCGACGATGCGCGCATCGCCGCTTTTCGAAACTCCGCGCGCCGAAAATGCCACGTAAACAAATCCGAACATGTCCGAAGTAAGGGCCGGATAGGCGTTCGTGCGGAACGAAGTTAGCGTCGTCCCCTGGTCGAACGGCTGAAACGTGGAAATCTGAACGGGCTTGCTGAAACTCTTCCCAGCATTCGTCGATTGCGCAATCATGATCGCGTCGGATACCCCCGTGGACGCAAATTGCCTCCACGCTACGTACACGGCTCCGGTCACCGGATTGACGGCGATCGCGCTCCCCTGGCTGGTCGTCGTTCCCGTGTTGATCTGAACAGGCGTGCTCCAAGTAACTCCGCAGTTGGTCGAGTAGGTGAACATCAAATGCGTCGGCGTGCTGTTCGCTTTTGTCGCCGCCAGAAAATCGGTATACGCCAGATACACATTTCCGGCCGCAAACGATTGTTTTACCGCCAGCGTTCCGCCATTCGGCCCCACGCCTGGCTCCTGCGCTGTAAACGAGCAAGTCCCCGCTCCAGAGCGCGGAATGTCCACGGCCATCGACGGCTTGTCCAGGAACTGCGCGCTGTTGCCAGACGCCACGATGTGCGTATCAATGTACGTTATGGGATCAAGTTGCTCGTTGTTGTTCAAATCGTTGTAGCGCGCGACAAATATGGTGCTCACCGAACTCGCCGTGGTCGCACTCGTGGCCCGATCGAACGCCAATCCCGCGTAGAAAAACATCCCGTTCGTGCCTGCCCGCACCACCGGATCTGCTGCAGCCTGATAGGCTCCCTTGAGGGCTCCACTGTCCGTGCACTGCGAGATGGCATACGGGCACCCGGGCAAAAGATTGCTCTGCCAAGTAAATCCGCCGTCGAACGACTTGAACAGCCCCAGCCACGCGTCGCCCGTTTCAGCCCCGCCGCTGAGCACTTGCTCCAGGTCCACCGACCGGTAGTCGTTTGCACCCGCCAGGATGTGCAACGGATTGCGCGTCGAGACCGCCATGGAGGGTTCATTCTGCCGCTGCAAGAACGGGTCGCCCGTTGGCCATTTGGTTCCCGACACCATGTTGACGTTCTGCCCCGCCACCTGCGCCACCGCCGACGGCGACGTTAGGAGCCCTGCAAAACACGCCAACCCAAAAACTAGACACACTGCACGAACGGACAAGCTCATCGTAACGCTCCTAGCGGCTGTAGTATCCCGAAGCATTGTTGCGACCCAGTACGAAAAGGCACCTTTGCGGGGTTAGCAAAAAAAGATTAGAAGAAGGTCAGCGTTAAGAAAGACGCGGGGGACACGCCACACAACGACCAACCAACCGATGCGAGATTCTGGCCTCCACTCCCCGCAAAGTCAAGAAAAGATTGGCTCCGGTAATGCCTGGTACCTTTCCTTTTATGAACTTTCAAAAACCTTCCTTCAGAAACGATCAAGGGCTGACGTGACGCAGCAGATGATGCGATCTTGTCGGATGCGAGTGCCACCAGCTTTCCTCATTAAGGCTGCTTCCTGTGTTTTGATTTGAGCCTCACTGTCGCCACGCATTTGGCATTGAGCCTTGCGACTGCGCTGCTCTAGATTCACTTTCCTTCAATGCTTTCGCAGTTTGGCGGCAGGTGGTCGTTCCGAAACACAGAACGTACGTCGAACTGCTCGCATCTCACCGGAAGTGGACGGCCCAGCGCGAGCGCCATTTTCTCAATATCAGTCCGGAAGCTATTCGCTTCCAAGGAAGGCATAGCGCAGGAGGAACAACGCGCTAAGAACCCAGATCAGCGGGCTGATTTCGCGATACTTTCCCGTGCCCACTTTTATGAATGTGAACGAAAGCAGCCCCAAGCTAAGGCCGGTGGCAATGCTGAACGTAAGCGGCGTGGCAACCAGCGTGAGAAATGCCGGAAACGCTTCGCTGAAATCGTTCCATTGAACTCGCGCGACGGCGCCGCACATGAGCGCGCCCACGAGCACCAGCGCCGGCGCCGTCGCATAAACGGGAATCGCTGCGATTAAGGGCGCGCAAAACATTGCCAACAGAAAAAGTCCCGCGATCACCAAATTGCCCAGACCGGTCCGCGCCCCGGCAGCCACTCCTGCTGCGCTCTCGATGTAGCTGGTCACGGTGGATGTTCCAGTCAGCGCGCCAAAAATCGTCCCGAACGCATCCGCCAGCAGCGCCCGGCTCGCCCGCGGCAATTTCCCATCGCGCAGAAATCCACCCTCTTCGCAAACGCCCACCAGCGTTCCCACGTTGTCGAACAGGTCGACAAAAAAGAAAACAAACACCAATTCGCCAAGTCCGAGCTTCGTAGCCGAGCGCAGATCCAGTTTCAGAAACGTGCCTGACGGATGCGGCAGCGAAAAAAGATGCGCGGGCCAGTGCGCCAGCCCCAACGGAATCCCCGCCACGGTGATCGCCAAAATCCCCAGCAGAATCGCACTGCCAATCTTGCGCGCCATCATGACAGCGATGAGGACCAATCCCGCACAAGCCAGCAAAACCTGCGGATCGGAGATTTTCCCGAAGCCCACAAACGTAGCGGGATTCGCCACAATGACTTTCGAATTCCGCAATCCGATGAACGCGATAAAGAGCCCGATCCCCCCCGCCGTGCCATACTTCAAACAATCCGGAATCCCGTTGACGATCTGCTCGCGCACCTTCGTCAGCGTGAGCAACAAAAACAGCAGTCCCGAAAGAAAAACCACACCCAGCGCCGTCTGCCATGGCACTCCACGCCCCAACACGATCGAATACGTGAAATACGCGTTCAGCGACATGCCCGGCGCAAGCGCGACCGGATAGTTCG
Organism: Candidatus Acidiferrum sp.; assembly: GCA_049792735.1. GTDB lineage: Bacteria > Acidobacteriota > Terriglobia > Acidiferrales > UBA7541 > Acidiferrum. Next base: position 542 of record JBARBE010000294.1, on the reverse strand, counting down.
CCCAAATCCCCATGATCAGCGTCGCCGCCGCCGCCGAAATGCACGTCGCAAAAAGCACGCCATCCACCGGCATCCCCGCTTCCGATAGAATCCGAGGGTTCACCACCACCACGTACGCCATGGTCATGAACGTGGTCAGCCCCGCCAGCAGCTCGCGCCGCACCGTGGTCTGGTTTTCGTCGAGATGAAAAACGCTCTGTAGCAACTTCCCTTCCCCCATCCTAAAGGTGCGCCACTATAGGCCGCGAGCTACAGGAGGTCAACGCAGGAAATACGGCAGGTCAAAATTCAAATAGCAATTACATGCTTCTCTGCCATCGAACTAGGAAGTCAGTGCACGCTCGGAATCGTCTTTTCGTCTTGGGCCCAATGCGCAATCAATTCTCGAACCACTTTGTCGCCCACAATTTCCGCCGCCTCCAGCGCCGGGAAATACGCCGAATAATTTCCGCTCACCAGAGTCTTCAGGCTATCGGCCGCGGATGTGCCAGGCGGCTCGCGGTCATAGTTGCTTACCGTCCGCAAAACCAGCACGCGATTCA
>JBARBE010000293.1:0-2403 GCA_049792735.1 Candidatus Acidiferrum sp. | reverse complement strand
CATTGTGGAAGCACTCACCCGACTGTGAAAGGAAAAACGCATTGGGATTCTCCAGTGCGAGATCGCGGCCAGCGTTCTGGTCGGGCACGATGTAGCCGTTGCCGAGCTTGGGGAGGATCACTTCCAGCGACTTGCCAAATCCGTTGAGCACGCGAATGCAGTGCTTCAGAGGGACCACGCTATCGCCATGCGAAACCCGGTGCGAAGACTCATCAAACAGGAAAGAGAATTTGGCTTGCGAATCTTCCGGATGGACGAGAAACGTGGCGCGCCCGTCCACATCGCTCCGCAGCAGCCGCAGTCCCTCATCGGCTGCGTCCCACGATTTCACCACGATGTAGTTGAGCTCCTCGCGCAGGAAATCGTCCACCACATGCTCGTAACGATCTTCGACTTCGAGAAAATCGGCCAGCACGCCGACCGGTGCCAGGCCGTCCTTCATCGCTCCTGAGGTGAACAGCCTGCGTACCGACTCGGTAGCATAGCCATGCTCGTTGATGCCCGATTCCAGTGAGCCTTTCTTGCCCATCGCGCTGGCATACTCGCCGCGTAGCGAATCCAGATGCCGCTTGCCTGCAGTCTCTGCAGCGCGCTTCTCTTCGAGATTCCGGCGCACCTCGGCGATCTGCGCGGTGAGAGCGTTGACCCGCTGCGAGGCCGACTCGAACTCCAATCCGAGCTGCCCGAGCTGACCACCAAAGCTTTCGAGCTGTTGATTGGCGGCCGTGGTTTCCTCGTGAAGCCGCTGGGCCTCGCGGTCGAGCGCGGCCCTCCGCTCCTCGGCCTGGGTGATGCGGTTACGCACTGCGGATGCCGCTGAAACCGTCTGCAAGATGGCATCGCGCCGCCGTTCCTGCTGCCTCGCCACATCCGTCAGCCAGGCAGAAGCCTCCGAGGCTTCTTGCTGCCTCTGTTGCAATTCCTGCTGGGCGTTGGCCACGTCGGCATTGGCCGACTCGAGTGGGGCCCGATTGGTCTCCAGCTCCTGCTGCAAGCGCGCGAACTGTTCTTCGGTGTTGGCGATTTCGGCTTGCGCTCCAGCGGAGCGCGCATCGAGTTCGGCACAGCGCTCTTCGTTGGTGCGACGGCGAGCCGCAGCCCGGTCCAGATCGAGAGCCAGCGAATTTAATTTCTCGCGGTTCTCCTGACCCTCGCGCTCGATAGCGTATCCGCGTTGTGTGCGATCGCTATGCTCGGCCTCCATCTGCTGCACGGCTTCGCTCTTACTGTGAATCTCTTCGGCGATCTCCGAAAGCATTTGCTCAAGAGAAGTCGCTTCGGCGTCCAATTGCGCGAACTTGCTGGCGAGCACGACGCGCAGTTTATCGCGCATTTCGTCGCGCAGTTTAGCGTAGCGCTCGGCCTTTGACGCCTGCCGCTTCAGCGAATTCATCTGTCGCGTGACTTCGTCGAAGATGTCGTTGATGCGGTTCAGGTTGAGCTTTGCATCTTCCAGCCGTGCCTCAGCCAGCCGCTTGCGCGCCTTGTACTTGGTGATGCCGGCCGCCTCTTCGATGATGGCGCGGCGGTCGGTGGGCTTGCTGCTCAGAATCTGCCCGATGCGTCCCTGCTCGATGATCGCGTAAGATTCGGGGCCGAGGCCCGTGCCCATGAAGATGTCCTGAATGTCGCGCAGGCGGCAAAGCTTGCCGTTCAGCAGATATTCGCTCTCGCCGGAGCGGAACAAGCGGCGGGTGACCTGGATTTCGCCGGCCTTGAAGGTGCGCTTGAATTTGCGGCGGCGGATCTTCAGCACGACTTGCTGCGGAACCGGCGTTACCCCTTCTGCGGCCTGCTCGGGCGCAGGCGCTTCGCCAGATTCTTCGTCACCCTGGCCAGGACGAACTTCTTCGGAGTAGCGCTCGACATCGGCGGCGCGTTCCGCGCTCATAGCCGACTCATCCCAGTCGTCGGGCATGTCGTTCTGTATGTCGATCTCGGGCTCGGTAACGTCGCCGTAGACTTCTGGATCGACGAGGGTAAGCGAGACTTCGGCCATGCCGGTGGGCTTGCGATCGCGCGTGCCGGCGAAGATGACATCCTGCATGTGTACGCCGCGCAGCAGACGAGCCGACTGTTCGCCCAACACCCAGGAGATCGCGTCGGAGATGTTCGACTTGCCGCATCCGTTGGGCCCGACGATGGCGGCAATGACTTCGCCCTGAAAGCGCAGATCGGTGCGGTCACAAAATGATTTGAAGCCAAGGATTTGCAGGTTCTTCAGTTTCAGCAAGGCGAACTCCTTCGATGTAGCCGGCGCAGGACGATCTTGAGTTGCCGCCTTCGGGACCGAGTCGCTGGGCGACGACGCCCGTAAACCACGGTTTTCCGTAGGACAAGCCAACTTTACGACCGATTGAAAGGAGGGGTCAAGATGCAAAACACTATATCTTGTACCCATCC
>JBARBE010000292.1:0-1575 GCA_049792735.1 Candidatus Acidiferrum sp. | reverse complement strand
TCTCTTCAGTGGGTAGCTTGCTCCAGGGCGGCCGCCGCCGACTGGATTTTCTCGCCGCAATTCTCCAGTACTTTGCCCACGCGCACGGTCTGCTGTTCGGCCAGGGGCCACTGCTTCTCTTCGATGCTCTCGCGGACACCGGGCAGCGTCTTCACGCCATATCCGGTGTAGAGCCCGGGCGCATAGATCTGGTTGCGATACCACGGACGGCCCGGCAGCCCGTCGGGCAGGATCAGCGTGCGTTCCACGCCGATCAATTGAGCATTGATCGCCGGCAGCGAAGCGCGAGCCAGCCGGTCGCCTTCCATGGCGCGGCCCAGCATCGTTTCATATTGCTCACTCGACCGCTCCAAAACCGCGAGACCATTGTGCAGTGGCGCGAGATTTAAATAGGGAGGCACTGGATCTTTGACCGGCGCCACGAGCGGACGCCTGGGATCGTTGGTAGCCGTGAAAACGCCGTCGTCGATTTCGCGATTGCGTTCCAGAATATCGGACCGCTGCGTTTGGGCCAACCGTTCGATTTCGTCTACGTAGCGCCGCATGGTATCGGTGAAATCGGCAAAATCGAAGGGAATCACTTCCGCATCGGCGAGACGCAGAACCGACAGCCCGACGGTTTGAGAGAGCGCACGGCCATAGCTGAAATCGGTATCCGCGAAATGCGTGTACCAATGGAAATCGTCATACACCGAATGATAGATTCCGCCCTCATCCTCGCCGCCGTAACCCAGGTTCAGCGATGCGACCCCCAGGTGATCAATGAAAGCCGAATAATCCGATCCCGATCCGAGCGCCGCAATGCGCAGATCCGCCCGCTGCCGCGCTTCCTGGCGAGCCTGCTGCACAGACGTTGTTGCGGTGGCGGCCGGCCGCTCGATCCGGCGCATCTGCAGCCGCTTCCATACCGTGAGACCGGTCTCGGGATCCTTCACGTCGCGAGCCACGCCGTTGATGAATTTCTCGAGAGTGTGCGAGCCGGACATGTTCAGAAACCCGCGTCCGTTTCCGTCGGTGTTGATGTAGACGGCGGCCTTGCGCTCTAATTCATCGGCGTGATCCTCGGCCCACTCGGTCGAGCCAAGCAGCCCTTCCTCTTCGCCGTCCCAAACGCAATAGATGATGGTTCGCTTGGGCCGCCAGCCCTCACGCACCAGCGCTCCCAGGCTGCGAGCTTCCTCGAGCAGCGCCACGGTTCCGGCCAGCGGATCTTCTGCGCCGTTGACCCAGGCATCATGATGGTTGCCGCGGATAATCCATTCGTCCGGATACGTCGAGCCTGGAATGCGCGCCACCACGTCATAAAGCGTTTTGGTATCCCAATGGAAGCTCACCTTCAGATGGACCTTGGCCGCGCCCGGACCCACGCGATAAGTGATCGGCAACGCGCCGCGCCAGTTCTCCGGCGCCACGGGCCCGGTGAGGGCGGCCAGCAGAGGCTTTGCGTCGGCGTAGGAAATGGGCAGCGTTGGGACTTTCGTGAGCGTTGTTACTTCGCTCAGCTTCAGGCGCTTGGCGTCCTTGGTTGCGCCGACTCCGGGCGTCAACGGATCACCGGGGTAGACCGGCATATCC
>JBARBE010000291.1:0-14931 GCA_049792735.1 Candidatus Acidiferrum sp. | reverse complement strand
CTTTCGGGTTGTGCTTCGACAGCACTTTCGTAATAGCCGCCGTCAAGGTCGTCTTGCCATGGTCAATGTGGCCAATCGTCCCGATGTTCACGTGCGGCTTGCTGCGCTCGAATTTCTCCTTCGCCATCGCCTTCTGCTCCTCAGTCGAATTCGTAAACCGACTAAACTAAAATCTCTCTTACTTCTCGCCCTTCTGTTTCTTGATCACTTCCTCGGCCAGCGCCGCGGGTAGTTCCGCGTAATGCGAAAAATGCATGGTGAACGTCGCGCGGCCTTGCGTGCGGCTGCGCAAATCCGTGGCGTAGCCGAACATCTGCGCCAGCGGAACCTCGACGCGAATCACGTTGCTGCCGGCGCGATTTTCCGTGCCTTGAATCGCCGAGCGCCGCGCGTTCAAATCGCCAAACACCGGCGGCATGTATTCTTCCGGAACGACGACTTCCACTTTCATGATGGGTTCGAGAAGAACCGGCTTGGCGCGCGCGCAAGCTTCCTTGAACGCCATCGAGCCTGCGATTTTGAACGCCATTTCCGAACTGTCCACGTCGTGGTAGCTGCCGTCGACCAAAACCACGGCAACGTCCACCATTGTGAAGCCCGCCAAGATGCCGTTGTCCAATGCTTCGCGGATGCCCGCTTCGATAGGCGCAATAAACTCGCGCGGAATCGATCCGCCCACGACTTTATCGATGAAGAGGAAGCGGTGTTCTTTGTCGAATTTCCACTTGCCGCCCGAACCGCCCGCGAATTCTTTGGCGATGGCGTCGAGTTCATCGGTGGACATCTCGTGCATGTTTTCATGAGCGGCGCTAGGCATCGGATGCAGGACGATTTCGCAATGTCCGTACTGTCCGCGGCCGCCGGTCTGCTTGATGTACTTGCCTTCCGCTTCCGCTTTTTTGCGAATCGTTTCGCGGTAAGCCACTTGAGGACGGCCCACATTCGCTTGCACGTTGTATTCGCGCAGCATGCGGTCGACGATAATTTCGAGATGCAATTCGCCCATGCCAGAGATCAGCGTTTGCCCGGTATCCGGCTCGGTCGAAACGCGGAACGTGGGATCTTCCTGCGCCAGGCGCTGCATGGCGATGCCCAGTTTGTCCTGGTCGGCTTTCGTCTTCGGCTCGATGGCTACGGAAATGACCGGGGCGGGAAAATCGATGGATTCGAGAATCACTTGCTTCTGTTCGTCGCAAAGCGTGTCGCCGGTCGTTACGCTCTTCAAGCCCACGCAGGCGCAAATGTCGCCGGCATAGACCGCGTCAATCTCCTCGCGCTTGTTGGCGTGCATTTGCAGCAAGCGGCTGATGCGCTCGCGAGTGCGCTTTCCGGGATTGTAAACGTAGCTGCCGGATTGCAGCACGCCGGAATAGACGCGAATGTAAGTGACGTGTCCGACGAACGGATCGGACATAATTTTAAAAGCCAGCGCGGAAAATGGCGCGTCATCCGCGGCTCGCCGCAACACGACTTCATCATTCTCGGGGTTTACACCCTCGAGCGGCGGCACATCCACCGGCGACGGCAGATAATCCACAACGGCATCAAGCAGCGGCTGAATGCCCTTGTTCTTAAACGCCGAACCCGCCAGCACCGGAACAATCTTCAAGAGCAGCGTCGATTTGCGGACCGACTTGCGCATCTCTTCGACGGAAAGCGTTCCGTCCGTCAAATACTTGTCGATCACTTCGTCGTCGTGCTCGGCGATGTAATCGACCATTTTATTGCGATGCTCGTCATAGAAAGCCTTGTCGATGGCCGAGCCCTTCAGCGCCGCGGCCACATCGGGCCGCGAATCCACGAACGCCTTGTCCCAAAGCTTCGCCACTTCAAAAATCTCGAATTTCGCGCCGAGCGTTTCTTCGAGCCACACGATCACTTTTTCTTCGATAAAATCGATGATCCCGATGAAATTATCTTCGCGGCCGAGGGGAAACTGCAGGGGAACGGGGTGGGCGCCGAGACGCTGGCGAATGGTGCGGATAACGTGGTCAAAATCCGCGCCCGTGCGGTCCATCTTGTTCACAAAACAAATGCGCGGCACGCGGTATTTGTCCGCCTGGCGCCAAACGGTTTCCGACTGCGGCTGCACGCCGGCGACGGAATCGAACACGCACACCGCGCCGTCTAGAACGCGCAGCGAACGCTCGACTTCCACGGTGAAATCCACGTGGCCGGGCGTATCGATAATATTGACGCGGTATTTCTTGCCAAACCGGTCCCAGGAAGCTGTCGTCGCCGCGCTGGTGATAGTAATGCCGCGCTCGCGCTCCTGCTCCATCCAGTCCATCGTGGCGGTGCCTTCATCCACGGAACCGATCTTGTAGGTCACACCGGTATAGAAAAGGATGCGCTCGGTCGACGTGGTTTTCCCCGCGTCAATGTGCGCCATGATACCGATGTTGCGCGTGTCTTCGAGTTTGAAGGCCCGTCCCATAATCTGCTGCGTCGCCCCTTTGGTTTCTGTTGCCATTAAACTTTCTTTTCTCTAACTCTTACCAGCGGTAGTGCGCGAATGCCTTGTTGGCTTCCGCCATGCGGTGAACGTCTTCCTTCTTCTTGATGGCGCCGCCGCGCGCATTGGCTGCGTCGATCAGCTCATCCGCGAGCTTGTCGATCATGGTCTTGCCTGCGCGCTCGCGCGAATACTGCAAAAGCCAGCGAATCGCCAGCGATTGCCTCCGGAACGGATTCACTTCCACCGGAACCTGATAGTTGGCGCCGCCCACGCGCCGCGTCTTCACTTCGAGAGTCGGTTTCACGTTCTCGATGGCCTTCTTGAAAATCTTCAAAGCGTCGTCGTTCGTCTTCTTGGCAACCTGGTCCATCGCGCCGTAAAACACGCGCTGCGCCGTCGACTTCTTGCCTTCCCACATCATCGAGCAGATAAATTTCTCCACGATGTCGCTGGCATAGACCGGGTCGGTCGCCTGGGATCGCCGGAAAACAAGTCCTTTGCGTGGCATTGCTCTTTATCGCTCCTGAATCTCTCTATTTCTTCTTCGTTATTTCTTTACGTCCTTACTTCATTACTTCTTGACTTCTTACTTCGCCGCCGCAGCCTTTGGCCTCTTCGCCCCATACTTCGACCGCCCCTGCTTGCGATTCTCCACACCCGCCGCATCCAAAGTCCCGCGCACGATGTGATACCGCACGCCCGGCAGATCCTTCACGCGACCTCCGCGCACCAGCACGATGGAATGCTCCTGCAAATTGTGGCCGATGCCAGGAATATACGTCGTTACTTCAACGGAGTTCGTCAGCCGCACGCGCGCCACTTTGCGCAACGCCGAGTTCGGTTTCTTCGGCGTCTGCGTGTACACGCGAATACACACCCCGCGCTTCTCCGGGCAGCCCGCCAGCGCAGGCGACTTCGTCTTCACTAAAACCTTTTCACGTCCCATCCGCACAAGTTGCGAAAACGTCGGCACAGTCGTCCTCTTTTTTTGACCGCTTGCGGTCAACTTGATCGGTGAGCGCACAGCGGTTCACCGAGCGCGCGCAAAATTCCTCGTGGCTCTCGCAAGGCGCGCAAGCTAAAACGCGCGAGAGCACACTCCTGTGCTGAAAGGTCTACTGCGAATCCGGAGAAACAACCAGCAAGAAACTCCGTACGCACTCCAAGAGGCAGAACTACTCTCTTGGCTTCAGTTCGGAGAGGCTTACTCGGCTTTGCGGGGCTGGCGCCCCATTCCGGCCGCTCTTCCGTCCCATTCCGTCTTTCTTGTTCCGGGACCGAAGATAATTCCCTTCCAACCCACTCGACCACTCCAAAATCCGAGCGGTCGCCCTCGTCGGGGTAGAAACACCCCCAACAAAACGTAGAGTATAAGGCAAACCACGTGCTCTGTCAAATTTCTTTCATTGCTTTAAAGTGGAAATCTCTGTGGAAATCAAGGACTTGGAAGGCTTCCCAGTCCATCCCCAACATAGACCCGGTCAAGCTCACGCCCCTCGTGCAACGGTCAACCGCAACAGCGCAGTGGTGCTCTGCAAGGGGGCCCCGTCGCATGCCCACAATGCGTCTAACGCATTGACAATACACATGTTAGTTGGAAGTCTCGTCCTTCTTCTCGATATCCGAGAACGCTTTTGGCCATAACCCAAACGCCTTCAACAGCTCATCCTCATGTTGAGAGATCAGCATGTGCACCGTTCTCTCCACAGGCCACGGCGCAGCGAACCGCTCCGGCCGGTCCGCAATCCAATAAGCGGCCAGCGCCATCAGTGTCGTATCTTGCGCCAAAACATCGGGCTTCACGGCATCGAGCGCATCCGCCGCGGAATGGTGCGTGTATTTATATTCCGGCGAATCCTGATCCATATTGATTCCCGGCAATCCCGCCATCGAAAACGGCAGCGTGTCCGTGCCATCTTCGATGTGGTCGTCCACTTTCACCACGCGAATATCCGCAAGCGCCGCAGCGAACGGCTGAAAAACGCTCATCAAGTCGTCGCGCCCGCCCAATTGAAATGCCCGAACTGGCCCCTGTCCGTTATCCAGAATCAAGCTGCCAAGATGGTTTCCCAATTCCGCTTGATGCTGCTTGATGTACGCGAATGACCCATCGAGCCCTTGCTCTTCTCCCGTAAACAAAACGAATCGGATCGTCCGTCGCGGCTTCATTCCGCTGCGCACAATGGCGTCCGCCGCTCCCAGCGTGCAACTTGTACCCATACCGTTGTCCGTCGAGCCTTCGGAAAGATCCCACGAATCGAGATGCCCTCCCACCACCAGTACTTGCTCCGGATTTTCGCGCCCGCGAATTTCTCCCACCACATTCGCACTCTCGACGGGCCCATTCGTAAAAGTGTTTTGAATATTGAACCGCACTCGCGGCGTCAGCCCGCGCGCGATGTAGCGTTCGAGCTGCTCCTGATCTTCCGCCGTCATCGAAACCACTGGAATGGCGAAATCGTCATCGAAGCCAAGAATTCCCGTGTGCGTCAGATTCATTCCTTCCGCTGTCCCGCCGCCTTGTCCGCCAATCACCGCAATGGCGCCCGCTTTGTTTGCAGCCTTCAGAAAATCGCCGAATTCTGCAAACAATTGAATGAAGCTCTTGCTCGGCTGGCCGTGAGTCACGACTAGCGCGACCTTGCCGCTGAGCCGCGATGCATTCTTAATTTCGTTGTCGAGGTCGAACATGTTCACTTCGACCACGTCGCCTTCCGCGCCGCCAGCAGGCGTCGAGCCGGTCCAGCCCATCGCATCTACGTGCAGCGGATGGCGAATCGGCGCCAAAAGTTCGGCTTGAGCCGTGCCGCGTGTCCACCCGCGCCACAACTGCCATTTCTCCGTATGCACATTTTCGAGCCCGATAGCGCGCATCTTCGCTTCGCCCCATTCGATAGCTTTCTCCGCCTGCGGCGAACCCGTCACTCGCGCGCCCACGTCGTCGCTCAGCTCCGTCAAATAATCAAAGGCATGAGAATCCATCATGCCTTCACCCGCGATTTTCACTAGCGCCGGCTTCGTTCCGTCTTCGTCCGGCCCTTTCGCCGCCGGCTTGTTCTCGGCGCCCACAGCCAACGCCGCAACCAGCGCCACGAGCGCAATCCCGCCAAAAATCCTTCGCATTCCGTATTCCCCCAGTCCTTACACAACGCAATCTGCCGCAAACGACTTTACCATGCTTGAGACGTGCGAGCCGCAGGGCCGTTTCACGCCAACTGCGGTCGCGCCTGTAGGGGCACGACATGTCGTGCCCTCTTTTCTGTTCCGCTTGCCTGCCCTGCTGCGTTCTGTCCGCGCTACAAACTCCCGCCTAAACGAGCGGAGCTTTCGACTCGTGCATGACGGGCAACCATGCCGCACCCGCCGCTTTACGCAACTTCCCACTCGCCCTAAACTTCCTGCGTGCCCAATGTGAAAACTTTCCGCGCTTTTTTTCGTATCGCTCCGCTTGCCGCGGCGTTGTCTTTCGCCTGCCCGGCTGGTGCGAGGCCACGGCCCGCGCAAAACGCAGCGCAAAAAACCGCAGAAATACCGCCTCCGAAAATCCAGGAAAAATCAGCCGAAAAGCCCGCGCCAAAACTCCCCGCCGAAATCGAACTATTTGAGACGCGCGTACGCTTCGAAACCGACGGCTCCAGCCGTAAAGAAGTTCACACCCTGGTCAAGATCAACGACGAACTCGGCGTCCGACAATTCGCCCGCCTCAGTTTCGATTTCAACCGCTCCTTCCAGCAGGTCGGAATCCCCCTCGTCCGCATCACCCACCCCAGCGGCGGCATAATCGACGTCCTCCCCAGCGCCATCACCGATCAGCCCAATCCCGCCGGCGTCAACGCTCCCGCCTACCAGGACGTCCGCGTCAAATCCGTCCGCATCCTCGGCCTCGAACCCGGCGACACCCTCGAATACCGCGTCGCCACAACCACATCCCACGCCCCGCTCGCCCCCGATTTCTGGCTCGACCACACCTTTGACCGCACCGGGGTCGTTTCCCACGAAATCTTCGATCTCGATTTACCTTGTTCGCGCCTCAAGGACTCCCCGAATCTTCGCCATGTCGAGATGGGTATGAGCATCCCTGCTTCGGAGCGGCAGGAAACCGCCGCCGGCCGCTGCATTTTCCGATGGAAGGTCTCGCTTCCTGGTTCATCCGCCAAACGAAACGTGGACGCCGCTAGCGATTCGTATCAGCGTCCAGATGTTACGCTGAGCTCCTTCACCGTCTGGGGAGTCTTTGTGGAGCGGCTCGCCGGATTCCTTCATTCCGGCAGAGTGGTCTCAAGCGTCTCCGACAAAGCGATAGCGCTCACCAAGCCTTTTGCGAAACCCCGGGAAAAACTTGAAGCCTTGTATAACTTCGTCTCGGAAAAAGTGACTACCGTCGATCTACCGCTGGGCGCCACTGGCTATCGAACAAGGCCGCCCGCCGATATTCTTGCTTCGGGGTACGCAACTCCCGAAGACAAATTTGTCCTCTTAGCGACGCTAGCCTCCTCTCTGAATCTCCGGCTAGACGCCGCATTGGTTGGAACTTCGCCGGATTTGCAAAAGCAATTGCCCACACCTTCTCTCTTCACGCGCATTTTAACGATGTGGGGAACCAGTCTCTGGTGCGATCCCAGCATCGAGGTCGCCCCGTTCGGGCTTCTTCCCCCAGGCCTTCGCGGCAAAGCGGCCCTCTGGATCCGCGAACTTCCGGACTGCGGTCCCACGGCCGACTGCGTGGCTGCTGTCTGGGCCACCGTTCCCATCGAGCCCCCCTTCCCGGCCTTCCAGAAAGTTCACGTAGATGCCACCCTTGCTTCCTCGGGCACGCTCGACGCAAAGGTCAAGTACACGATGCGCGGCGACAATGAACTTCTCCTCCGCGTCGCTTTTCACCACGCTCCGAAAGAAAATTGGAAAAACGTCGCGCAACTAATTGCGCTATCCGACGGCTTTCGCGGAGAAATCATCAATGTGACCGCTTCAGATCCCTACGACACGCGCAATCCGTTCGCGGTGGAGTACGAAATCAAGGAGCCAAAGTTCGCGAACTGGTCGAAGACACCACTTCGCATCCCCGCGCTGCTGCCCCTACTTGGACTACCTGATCCCGCGGGAAAAACGGCGGCCGGCGCTGCGGTTAAGCCGATCGATCTGGGCACGCCGCTGGACGTCGAGGTCAGTGCCACCGTGCATCTCCCCGAGGGCACCGGCGCCGAAGTTCCTGCTGGAACTTCGGTCGAGCGCGACTTCGCCACATACTCCTCGCACTATTCGATCACAGGCGCCACGATCGACGCCTCCCGACATCTCAATTTTATATTGAAGGAAATTCCCGCTGATCGCGCCGCCGACTACGACGCCTTCCTACAAGCCGTTCAAAACGACGAGTCGCAATTCTTCACGCTGGAACGCGCTGAACCCGCGCCTGCCGCTCCGAAAAAACCATAGCTTGTTGTCGAGACCACGCTACAAGACCCCACGGACGTGTGCTGAAGCTACTTGATTCCCAGGATCTCTTTTTCCTTGGCAGCGCACAGGTCTTCGACTTTCTTTGTCTCCGCATGCGAAACCTTTTCAAGCTCATCCAGCGACCTCCTCTTTTCGTCTTCGCTGATCTTCTTCTCTTTTTCGAGCTTCTCGATCGCCTCTTTGATATCCCGGCGAATATTGCGGACCGCCGTCCGGTGATTCTCGAGCACTTTGTGCAGCTGCTTCACCAAATCTTTCCGCCGCTCTTCCGTCAGCGAAGGAATTGGCACCCGCACCACTTTGCCGTCGTTCGTCGGATTGAGTCCCAAGTCCGAAGTGCGAATGGCTTTGTCGATCAATGCCACCGCGCTCGGATCCCACGGCGAAATCACAAGCATCGTCGGGTCCGGCACAGTCAAACTCCCAAGTTGGTTCAACGGCATCGGCGTCCCGTGATAATCCACGCGAACATTATCCAGAAGCGATGCGTTCGCGCGGCCCGTGCGGATCGTCGCGGCTTCCTTGCGAAAATCCTCGACCGCCTTTTCCATGCGCGTCCTGGCCGCGGCCATCGCGTCCTTCGTCGTTGCAATCGTCGTCATAGCGTCCTCAGCTCAATTCTCCCCGTAATTCATCCGGATTCACAATTCATTCAGAGACGATACCGATTCGCGCTCAGAGCCACTCAGGAACGGCTTCCTGACGCTGCCCCCGCAGTGCCCATCTAATTCAGCGCCGGCGTCACCGAAGACCCCACGCGCTCGCCCAGTACCACGCGCCTGATATTCCCGTGCTGGTTCATGTTGAACACTACAATCGGCATCCCGTTGTCCATGCACAAGGAAATCGCCGTCGCGTCCATCACCTTCAAATTCTGATTCAGCACCTCGCGGTAGGTAATCTCCGCGAAAAATTTCGCGTCGGAGACCTTCTCGGGATCGGCGTCGTAAATCCCGTCCACCCGCGTCGCCTTCAAGATCACGTCCGCCTTAATCTCCATCGCCCGCAAAGCCGCCGCCGTGTCCGTCGAAAAATAAGGATTCCCCGTCCCCGCTGCAAAAATAACGATGCGCCCTTTCTCCAAATGCCGCATCGCCCGCCGCCGGATAAACGGCTCGGAAACCTGCCGCATCTCGATGGCGCTCAATACCCGCGTAAACACTCCTTCTTTTTCCAGGGCGTCCTGCAAAGCCAGCGCATTAATCACGGTAGCCAGCATCCCCATGTAATCGCCCGTCGAGCGGTCGATCTCGAACCCTTTCTGCCGCCCGCCGCGAAAAATGTTCCCGCCGCCCACCATAATCGCGATCTCGACGCCCAGCGCGTGTACTTCCTTCAACTCCTGCGCGATAGCCTGAATGGTCTCTCCGTGAATTCCAAATCCCTGCGGCCCCTGCAGCGATTCCCCGGAAAGCTTCAGCAGGATGCGCCGGTATGCCAACTGTGAATTTCTCGGCGTTCTCTTCGCAATTTTCCTAGCTGTCTTTTTGGTTGCGGCCATAGCTCTCCGGTCGTCGCCGTCTAAAATCCTCGGAATTGTAACAAACTATCCCCGCCCCGCCCATTATGGAGTGCGGCAGCCCAGCTGCCGCTTTTCGAATCGCTCCCCGCCGCAGACTTCGCGCCCCTCAAGCATCTCCACACAAAAAAGCGCCCCGAGAAAGTCGGGGCGCTAAGAAATATTCACTCCGGTTTTTTTGTTAAGCGCTCACCGGCGCCGGAACCGGAGCACCTTCAGCCCCCGCCCCGCCAATCTCGCCCACCTTGAACCGCACGAACCGACGAATCGAAATGTTCTCGCCAAGCTTGGCAACCGCTTGCGCGACCATCTCCCCAATCGTCACACTCTCATCCTTGATGTAGTGCTGCTCGTACAGGCAGTTCTCTTCGTAAAATTTTTCCATCTTCCCGTTCACGATTTTCTCGACCACATTTTCCGGCTTGCCGGTGGCCAGCGCCTGCGCCTTGTAAATGTCCCGCTCCGCCGCAAGCATTTCCGGCGTCACTTCTTCGCGCCGCACATACCGCGGATCGAGCGCCGCGATGTGCATCGCGATGTCATGGCTAAGCTGCTGGAAAGCTTCCGTGCGCGCCACGAAGTCCGACTCGCAGTTGATCTCCACGAGCACACCAATCTTCCCGCCCGCGTGGATATAGCTCCCCACGAGCCCTTCGCTCGCTTCGCGTTGTGCTTTTTTCGCCGCGGCCGCCTGCCCCTTCTTCCGCAAAATCTCGATGGCCTTCTCGATATTCCCGCCGGCTTCCACGAGCGCCGCACGGCAATCGCTGAATCCCGCTCCGGTCCTCTCGCGCAATTCCTTCACGAGTTGCGCCGGTATCTGCATTGCTGGCTGTTGTGTGCTCATCCTTTTTCTCTCTGCGAGCTCAAAATGTCAAAGTTTTCGTGAATGCTTGCAAAAAGGCCCGCTCCGAGCCGCAGGGAGCGGGCCTCGTGAATCTCTGTCTACAGCTCCACCCGCCTATCGTTCCTCTTCGTCCGGCGGCACGGTGGCTTCCGCCCCCGCCGCCGCTTCCAGCGCTGCGTCTACGGGGGTGGTCACTTCCGCTCCCTCGACGAAGTCGCCTTCCTGCTTCTCATACTGCTCGTACGCGCTCGTATCCACGTACTCCACTCCATCCACCAGCGCCTGATCTTCCGCCGACTTCTGCTCCGCCACCTGCGATTGCTGATAGGCTGTGTGGCCTTCGATCACCGAGTCTGCAATCTTCGTTGTAAACAACCGGATCGCGCGCAGCGCATCATCGTTGCCAGGAATGATCCAGTCCACCACGTCCGGATCGCAGTTCGTATCCACCACCGACACCACCGGCACGCCCATCCGCCGCGCTTCTTTCACCGCAATCTCTTCCGCATTCGAATCGATCACGAACATCGCGTCCGGAAGTTGCGACATGTTCTCGATGCCTTCGAGGTTCTGGTTCAGGTGCTTCATCTCGCGGCCCAGCCGCGCCTTTTCTTTCTTCGAAAGTTCGTTGATCCGGCCGTCTTCCGTCATGGCCTTCAGCAGCTTCAGCCGCTTGATCGATTTCTGCAGCGTCGCCCAGTTCGTCAGCGTTCCGCCCAGCCAGCGATGGTTCACAAAGTACGCGCCGCAACGCTTCGATTCTTCAGACACAGCTTCCTGCGCTTGCCGTTTTGTCCCCACGAACAACACCGATTTTCCCTGCGCGGATAGATCGCTCACGAAGCGGCTCGCTTCGCGGAACATTTTCAAGGTCTTCTGCAGATCGATAATATGGATCCCGTTGCGTTCTCCGAAAATATATTCCTTCATTTTCGGATTCCATCGCCTCGTCTGGTGGCCGAAGTGAACTCCAGCCTCCAGCAATTCTTTCATCGTAATTTCAACTGCCAAGTTTCCTCCTATTTGAATAGCTGTTTGCAGCGGCGTCCTGTCCTGTAGTGGCCGGTCTTTAGACCGGCCTCCTCGAAGCATCTGCTACGCCAAAGAACAGCCTCTTGCCGGCTCCGTGCCGGCCGTGATCTCGAAAGGTTTGCTCCCGCATTCCCTCCGGAGTCCGTAGGGGAGGGGCTTGCCCCTCCCACAAACCTACCGCTTCGTAAACTGGAAGCGTTTCCGCGCGCCCTTCTGTCCGTACTTCTTTCGTTCCTTCATTCGCGAATCGCGCGTCAAAAATCCGTTCTTCCGCAGCGCCGCACGCAGCTCCGGATTGAACCGCGAAATCGCTCGCGACAATCCCATCCGCACTGCTCCAGCCTGTCCGCCAACGCCGCCGCCATGCGCCGTCACTTTCACGTCCACTTGCTCGGCCAAACTCGTGAACTTCAGCGGCTCCGTCGCGTCATGCTTCCACGCATGATTTGGAAAATAATTCTCCACCTCGCGCCCGTTCACCGTGAACTTGCCGCTCCCCGCGCGCAAAAAAACTCGCGCCACGGATTCTTTCCGCCGTCCCGTTCCCAGAAACCACGTTTGTGTCCCCGCTAGGGGCGTACCAGTAGAACTCAACGATCCTCCAGTGGCACAGACTTCAGTCTGTGCTCCTCGTTCAACACCGTCCGATTCCAGACACCCAGAGACATCTGGAACCTTCGAACTCCACGCCGGTTTGCTCCCTGCCTAAGGCACCACTTAGAGGTGACCACTGCGCGGCCACACTTTTCAAGGAACAGCAACGTGCGGAAAACTGTGGCACAGACTTCAGTCTGTGCTCTTTCCCAAACCCCAGCAGGAGCACGGATCTTAGCCCGTGCTCCTGCGGAATCCCAAATCTAAACCGCCACCGCCTGCGGCTTCTGCCCAGCATGCCGCGCCAAACCCGCCGCATCCCGGTAAATCCGCAATTTCTTCGCTCGCCGCGCCCGCAACTTATTCTTCGGCAGCATTCCCAGCACAGCCTCGCGAATCATCCAATCCGGTTTCGTCTCGCGAACCCGCTTCGCCGGAACAGCCTTCAATCCGCCAGGATACCCGCTGTGCGAATAATAAACCTTCTGCTCCACCTTGTTCCCCGTCATCCGCACCTTATCGGCATTGATCACCACCACGTGATCCCCCGAATCCAGATACGGAGTAAAAGACGGCTTATCCTTCCCAATCAGCATCCGCGCCACTTTCGTCGCCAGACGTCCCAAAACCTGGTCCGTCGCGTCCACCACAAACCAGTTCGCACCCACTTTCAGCGCTTCCGCTTCTTCTCCCTTGGCTACGTACGTCCTCATCGCTCTCAGCCACACCTTTCCCTATAGAGACAAACGTTAATCTTAAAGTACGACTCCGCTCCTGTCAACGCGTTTCCCTGACACGCGTTTCCCTGGCAAGCTCCATCTTCTCCGCGCCCTCTGTGAACTCTGTGTTAACAAGAAACTTTGCACTTCAATTCAGCCTTATCAAGTTCACTACGCGTGCTATTGCGCCTAGCTGGTCGCCAACTCCGCCCGCCGCCCCGCCGCATACTCCTGCAACGCCGCGTTCGCTCCCGTAATCACGCCGAGCGCCTCCGCCACCGCCGCCAAATCCGCGCCACGCACAACAAAATACATCTCGTCCTCGCCCAGCCCCGTATACACGCGGTTCCCCATGCACCCCAAACTCAATATCGCCCCCATCTGCATCGACGCCGGTAACGCCATGCATGTCGGCCTCCCCAGCGCCGGCGCTCCGCTCCCCACGCCCGCTCGATTCGCCGCCTCGCTCAATAACATCGCCCCCGAGGGCTTACACGCAAACAGCACCACATCCGGTGCAACAGGCGTCTCCCCCAGCGGCGCATACACAATCGCCGCCGGCGCCTTCGTCAGCCTCGGAATCTGCGGCACTTCTTCCGGCTTCACATAACCCAAATCAAACATCATTTTCAGCGTCTGCTGCGTCTCCTTCTCCCGTTCCGGCGACAACGCAATATTGTGCGTGTATGCCCCCACTGCGCAGTTAAAATGATTCTCCGGCACGGTATAAAACACTCTTCCCGCCGCAGCCAACCGCCAAAAACTGCACCCCGAAGGCTCCGTTCCCTCAAATCTCTCCACCCCCGCTGGCACCGCCTCCAAAAACGCCACCGCCACCGGCCGCCGCGCCAACTTCACCGCCGTCCCAATTTTCTCCTCAATCGCTTTCCACTCGGTCCGTCCGTTCATCTTCCAGGCCTCCCCACTTGAGTCTTTCAACTGCGTGCCCCCAACATAGCACGCCCATCGCCTGCCCCAACTCCGGCTTCTCTGCGCTCTCCGTGAACTCTGTGTTTGCAAATCGTTCCAATTCAACTAAACACAATCGCTGGTTTCGAATGGTGAATGGACTTATTAAGTTGTGTGAAGTTCGCCGTTGAACGTTCGCTCGGGGAGCTTCTCACCAAACGACCCGCCGGATCCCTGCCACCACATCGAAGTGTCTGTCTCGGCTCAACAGTGGCAGCCCATGCTGCCGGCAAAGCGCCGCAATCCATAAATCATTCGTCGGAATCGGCGTTCCGGCCTGTCTCAACTCGCCATGGATGGCCGCATAGTGATGCGTAGTTTCTTCGGTGATGTTCAGCACCAGGCAGTCTTGAATCAATTCGTCGAGCCAACGCCGGTATCTGGCCTTATGCCGCGATTGCCCGATCCCGTAGCGATACTCTCCTATCACCACCACCGGCAGCGCAAGCTCCTCCGCGCCGGCCAATATCCCCACGAGCCCCGCCTGCTCTTCCGCCGCCGCCGAAATCGCGTTCGTGTCGAGAATCAACTACGTTTCTCCGGCCCCCACATCCCCGGCTCCACCTTTTCGAACTCCTCTTCAATCACCTTGTTGATTCGCTCCGTCTCTCCGCGCAGATCCTTCAGCTTGCCAATATGTTTCATCCACGGCTTTTGCCCGCCCGCGGAAGCCGTCTTCAATTTATCTTCGACCGCCTCGGTCACAAACTGCCGCAGCGGTATCCCCTGCTCCGCCGCCTTCGACTTCGCCCGTCTGAATACCCTGTCCGGTATTTCCAACGTTGTCTTCATCGTCCCCATATTCCCATATTTATGGGACAGCGTCAATTCCATCCCGCCTTTTTTTCTCTGCGCCCTCTGTGAACTCCGTGTTAAGAAAAGCATCCCACTTCAAGCCGCTCGATCTATGCTCCCCAGCCACCCCGATCCTCTTCGAACCATGAACACTTACCCTCCTATCAACCAAACTATCGCAGACCACTCGCCGCAAAACAGTTTAGCGTTATACTTTCGGCGTTTATGCCTTTACCGCAAGGTACGCAATTAGGCCCCTATACCATCGTTGCCCTTCTTGGTCAGGGGGGAATGGGTGTAGTCTACCGCGCGCGTGACGAGCGATTGCAACGCGATGTCGCCATCAAGGTTCTCCCGACCGGCCTCCTTTCCGACGAACCCGCGAAAAACCGTTTCCGCAAAGAAGCCCTCGCCTTGGCAAGGCTCAGCCATCCAAACATCGCCGCCGTTTTCGATGTGGGCGAGCAGGACGGCATGGACTACCTCGTGATGGAGTGCGTGCCGGGCCAGACCCTCTCGCAAAAAATGCGATCGCAACAGC
>JBARBE010000290.1:0-2146 GCA_049792735.1 Candidatus Acidiferrum sp. | reverse complement strand
GTGGCGGGCCTCGAAGTGCTCCGCATCATCAACGAGCCCACCGCAGCGGCTCTTGCCTACGGCCTCGACAAGAAGAAGGATGAAACGATCGCGGTCTACGACCTGGGCGGCGGCACGTTCGACATTTCCATTCTGGAAGTGGGCGAAGGCGTGGTCGAAGTGAAGGCCACGGCCGGCGACACTCACCTGGGCGGCGATGATGTCGACAATCAGGTGGTCGACTGGCTGATCGCGGAATTCAAGAAAGATCAGGGCATCGACGTCAGCAAGGACCGCATGGCGGTGCAGCGTCTGAAGGAAGCCGCCGAGAAAGCCAAGATCGAGCTATCGCAGATGCAGGAGACGGACATCAACCTTCCCTTCTTGACGGCCGACGCGTCGGGACCGAAGCACCTGCAACTGAAGCTGACGCGCGCGAAGCTCGAACAGTTGATGGAAGACATCCTGCAGCGGACGATTGGGCCGACGAAGCAGGCACTTTCGGACGCGGGCATCACGCCGGACAAAATCGACGAAGTAGTTCTGGTGGGCGGCTCGACGCGCATCCCGCGCGTTCTGCAAATCGTTAAGGACCTGTTCGGCGGCAAGGAACCGCACAAGGGCGTCAACCCGGACGAAGTCGTCGCGGTGGGCGCGGCGATTCAGGGAGGCGTGCTCGGCGGCGAGGTGAAGGACATCCTGCTGCTGGACGTGACTCCGCTGTCGCTGGGCGTGGAAACCCTGGGCGGCGTGATGACCGTGTTGATCCAGCGGAACACCACAATTCCGACGCGCAAGTCGGAAGTGTTTTCAACCGCGGCGGACAACCAGCCGTCGGTGGAGATTCACGTGCTTCAGGGCGAACGCAAAATGGCGCCTGACAACCGCACGCTCGGCAAATTCCATTTGATGGGAATTCCGCCGGCGCCGCGGGGAATGCCGCAAGTCGAGGTCACCTTTGACATCGACGCCAACGGCATCCTGAACGTGTCCGCGAAGGATCGCGCGACGAACAAGGAGCAGAAGATCACCATCACGGCTTCGACCGGCCTTAGCAAGGAAGAGGCCGAGAAAATGCGGTCCGACGCCGAGGCTCACGCCGAGGACGACAAGAAGAAGCTCGCGGAAATCGAGGCGCGAAACGTTCTCGATAACCGCGTGTACCAGGTCGAGAAGCTGATCGCCGATAATCGCGACAAGCTTTCCGAATCGGACACCAAGCCGGTGGAAGAGGCCGTTGCGGCGGCGAAGTCCGCGCTCGCGGGCGGCATCCTCGAGCAGATCCAATCGGCGACGCAGACGCTCGAAAACGCCTCGCACAAGCTCGCCGAGGTACTCTATAAAACCGCGCAGGCGGCCGGAGCGCAGGCAGGCGGTTCGCCGGACGCGGGACCAGGGGCACCGAAGAGTGGCACAGGTCCGGCGCCGGAAGGCGAAGTGATTGACGCCGAATACGTGGACGCCGATGAAACGAAGAAGCCGAATTAAGCAGAGCGGGTTTTGTACCGCTAACCTTTAGGTTGGCATCTGAGGGTCAACTCGGATGTCCGCCTGAAGGCGGGCGCTACATGAACCGAGAACAAAAACCGGGAACGAATTCTCTGAGCCATTTCACAGGAGCCAGCGTTGACGACGTACGAAGGCATCAAGCGGACCGGACCGCCGCACGCTATCCAGAAGTTGCGGGAAGATTTGTACATGATTCAAATCGTTCTTTCGGAAACGCCGACGGCCGATTGGAAGCGCTTGTTTTACGAAACGCAACAGGCGCCGCCGCCAGACTTCCCTCCCCGCTCCGCGGATATCAGCGGCGCGTTCATCCGATTCCGTTCGGAAGTGCCGAGCGTGGAAGCCAGGACGGCGTGGATCGACCGGTGGATCGAGCGGGCCAACGTGAAGGAAGCGGCGATGGGCGGAAAGCTGGACGAAGAACGCCGGCGGCGCCGCGACGAACACCAGCGCGAGCAGCAGGAACTGGCGGCGATCAACGCGCAATGGGAAAAGCTGTAAGAGCCGTTGAGAGTTGACAGTCGAGAGTTCAGTGCGCGGAAGGAAGTTGCCAGTTTTGATAATTGGCGCGGCTGAAGAAAAGGCTCTCGACTCTAAACTGTGAACTGTCGAATAGGAATCTTTCACGAATTACGATTCACGATTCACGAACTACGGA
>JBARBE010000289.1:0-1520 GCA_049792735.1 Candidatus Acidiferrum sp. | reverse complement strand
CACCTTGTCAGGAGTTCCAGAGGCGGCATCAACTGAAGCCAAGCACCGGATGAGGCGTGTACGGCTCCTCGAGCGACGCAACCTCTTCCGGCGTAAGGCGCAGCGAGAGAGCAGCTACGGCATCCGTAAGATGATGCGGTTTGGTGGCGCCGACGATCGGCGACGTAATGAACGGCTTGCCAAGCATCCAGGCAAGCGCCAGCTGGGCGTGCGGCACGCCGCGCTTTTCAGAGAGCTCGCCGAGACGGTCGACGACTTTGTGATCCGCGTCCTCCGTTTTGGAGTACAGAGTCTTTCCAAACTGATCCGTCTCGAATCGCTTCGTGGTTTCCGTTTGCCACGGCCGGCCCAGGCGGCCACGCGCAAGCGGGCTCCAGGGAATAACCGCGACGCTTTCGGACTGGCACAGCGGCATCATTTCGCGCTCCTCCTCGCGATAGAGGAGGTTGTAATAATTTTGCATGGATACGAAACGAGTC
The DNA here is from genome assembly GCA_049792735.1 of Candidatus Acidiferrum sp. GTDB lineage: Bacteria > Acidobacteriota > Terriglobia > Acidiferrales > UBA7541 > Acidiferrum. The sequence goes on along the minus strand of JBARBE010000289.1, from coordinate 1,041 downwards.
CAGCCGTGGAGCTCGGCCAGATAGAGCGCCTTGGTGAATTGCCAGGCGTACATCGAGGAAGCGCCGATGTAGCGCACCTTGCCTGATTTCACGACGTCGTGCAGCGCTTCGAGCGTTTCTTCGATCGGCGTCTCGTAGTCCCAGCGATGCGTTTGGTAGAGGTCCACATAGTCGGTACCGAGGCGGCGGAGGCTTTGATCCAGCTCAAAAAAGATGGCTTTGCGGGAGAGGCCGCGCCCATTCGGCTCGTCGCGCATGACTCCATGTGCCTTGGTCGCGACGACAACAGCTTCCCGGCGGAGGTTAGCTTTCAGGAATCGGCCGAGCACTTCTTCGCTGGCGCCGCTCGAATAAACGTTGGCGGTGTCAAAGAAATTGATGCCGAGATCGAGCGCCTGTCGAAAAAAAGGTTGGCTCTCTTCCTCATTTAGCGCCCACGCATGGCTACCGGGCTTGATTTTGCCCGTGGCGGGCGCTCCATAAGTCATGCAGCCGAGACAAATGCGCGAGACTTTGAGGCCGGTCTTGCCGAGGTTGACGTAGTCCATCGTTTCTCCTGAGTGGATTTCGCGTTTCAGGCGTTTATGATTTCCGAAGCCGCAGAGTCATGTTGTTAACGCTCCGGAATCGCGGGTGACCGTGCTTGCACTGACACTCTCGGATTCATACCCCGCTTAGACCTCTCAAATCGCAAAAACACCATCCGCTCTGCGGACCTGTAGGATGCTGACCACGCTATTTCGTTGCGCGGGCTAAGCACGGGCGGCACGCAGCCTGGGAACAACGGGCGTCTCGGTCAGGCTTTTTCAGGAGACCCAACGCCATAGTGCGCCAAAACGTCCTTCAGAGTTACCATGCCCTCGAGTTTGTGGATGTCAGCGCGGCTGACTACCGGAATCGCGTTGATCTGACATGCGCCCATGCGCTCCAAGGCCAGGCTCAGCGAATGGTCGACATGCAAATGCGGGAACTCCGGCCCATCCACAAGCTCTTTCAGGAGCTTTGCAGGGCCCTCGGCCGACGTAGCTCGCTGGATCTGAC
>JBARBE010000288.1:0-1783 GCA_049792735.1 Candidatus Acidiferrum sp. | reverse complement strand
GTATGACTCCGCCAGCAAGGCTCCGGACGCCGGCACGAGCGTCGTGCTCACGCTGGACGAAAACATTCAGTACATCGCGGAGAAGGAACTCGCGCAGGCGATCCAGGATACGCACGCGATTTCCGGCACCGTCATCGTCGAAAATCCTAACTCCGGCGAATTGCTGGCCGTGGCCAACTGGCCCACGTTCAATCCGAATGCGGTTAAGGACAGCCCTCCGGATGTGCGCACGGACCGCGCCGTAAGCTCTTTGTACGAGCCAGGCTCGGTCTTTAAAATTGTGACCCTCTCCGCGGCCATCGATCAGGGCATCGTCAAGCCAAGTGACATCGTCGATTGCCAGGAGGGCGCGATCTACATTGCCGGCCACCGCATTCGCGATCACAAGGCCTACGGCAATCTCAGCGTCTCGCAAATCCTGGCTTATTCCAGCGACGTTGGCGCCATCAAGGTCGGCCTGCGCCTGGGCGCTCCCAAGTTTTACGACTACATCCGCGCCTTCGGTTTCGGCCAATCCACGGGAGTCGACCTTCCGGGAGAAAGCCGCGGAATGCTTCGCCGGCTGGACAATTGGACGCCGGTTTCGGTGGGTTCGATTTCCATGGGGCAGGAAGTGGGCGTGACGCCGTTGCAAATGATCAATGCGGTGTCGGCCATCGCCAACGGCGGAATGATCGTGCGCCCCCACGTGGTGCGCGCGCTGCGCCATGGAACGCAACTCGTGGAGCCCCAGGAGCCAGAGCCTCGCCGCGTGATCCGCGCCACCACGGCGGCGACGATGCGAAGCATGATGGAAGGGGTGGTGCTGGACGGCACTGGGAAACTGGCCCGCCTTGACGGCTATACCACCGCCGGAAAAACGGGCACGGCGCAGAAATTCGATACCAAGACCGGACACTATTTCGCGCACAAGCTGATTGCTTCCTTCGTCGGCTTTGCCCCGATCAATACGCCGGCCATTACAATTCTGGTGCAGCTGGATTCTCCGGTCGGCCCGCACGACGGTGGCGAAGTTGCCGCGCCCGTCTTCCAGCGCATCGCGCAGCAAGTGCTGCCCTATTTGAACGTGCCGCGGGACGTTCCGCTTCTGGACGACTTGCAACGCGCCAGTCGGAAATCCGCCACAAATCAAGACCTCGCAGAAGTGAGCGATTTTGACCCGGCGCAGGCGGATCCCGGCGTGGCCTCGGAAGATTCCGTTCCACCGGTGGCGCCCGGTGCGGCTCCTCCCACCGTGGAACTCGCGGAGGGGGAAGGCATCCCTGCACCCCAATTTCGCGGCAAGACCGTACGCGAAGTAACTGAGGAATGCATCCAGTTAGGACTCAATCCGGTCCTGGTTGGCACCGGAATTGCTTCTGACCAGTCTCCGGAAGCGGGAGTGATGATTCCACGCGGCAGCCGGATCACCGTGCAATTTGCCCGCGACGTCTCCCTGGTACTTGCGGACGACAGGAGGAAGATCAGGTGATTGTGAAGGTGGAAACAGTGGCGGAGCACAAGGAAGATTCGACGCAAGCGAAGAAGGCGGCCGCCGCCCGCGTTCCTCTGCGCCTGGCAAAATTGCTGCGCGGCGTCGACGTTTCCGTGGACCCCAAAAAAGCTGTGGCTCACGGAGACCTGGAAATTCTGGAAATTGCCTACGATAGCCGGCGCGTGAAGCCCGGAACTTTGTTTGTCGCCACCCGCGGAGAAAAAACCGACGGCAACCAGTTTGTACCGGACGCTCTCGCGCGCGGGGCCATCGCCATTGCCAGCGAGCAGCCGCCGCCCAGGAATCTCC
>JBARBE010000287.1:0-4067 GCA_049792735.1 Candidatus Acidiferrum sp. | reverse complement strand
CGGTAGCCCTGCTGCGACTTGGAAATCAGGGAAAATACTTGATCGAGTTTGGAGGTGTCCTTCGCGGTATGGGAGCGTTGCTCGATGCCGCGGACCAGCCCGCGCAGCTCCGCAATTTCGTTGGTCTTGCTCCATGCGTAGGAAGCAAACAGCGCCACCAGCACGACAAGCCCAACCGGCAAGGCCTCCAGATGGGGAGGCATGGCCAAAGCGCCTTCCCAGGCCATTAGCGCCACGGCCAGGGCCAAAACGCCGAGGAGCACCAGCGCCGCCCGCCACACTCCCCGCTCGCGGCGCGTCAGCCGGTCGCGGTCCTGGGGAGCCTGGGCCGATTCCTCTGGTGAATCTCTTCGCGGAGTGGGCGTATCAGCCATCGGCAATTCGTCTCTGGAAAGGCCCTCCCGGGCCGGCAAAGCAGATGGAGGACAACCATGCCTGAAAATTATGGGCGCATTCGAGGGCGGGGGCAACGGAAGCAAAACGCGGGCATGGCGAAATGGATAACAGAAGGAAGGTGACCGGCGGGCAGCATTGGTTTGCGAGTTGACGAATGGAAGCGTCGTATCGCTATTGGCAAACTTTGCCAAGCATGCGATACCGGAGCCGAAACTGGGAAGACCGAAAGGCCGCCTTATGCCTACGCGAAACGTCAACTTGACCGACGAGCTCGACCGCTACGTAGCCACAAAGATCAAGAGCGGGCGTTACGAAAACGCCAGTGAGGTTGTCCGCGCCGGGCTGCGGACGTTGGAGCGCGAGGAGCAGGAACACGAGGCAAAGCTGGCCGCGCTGCGGGCGGCCATTGACGAAGGCGACGCCAGCGGCGTCGCCAAGGGCAACGTGTTCGGGCGCGTCCGTAAGGCGCTCAAACTTCCCCGCTCGTCGCGCTAGCCGTGGTTCCCTTTCGTTTCTCACGCCGGGCCGAGGCTGACTTGCTCGACAAATTTCTTCGCCCTCCAAGGACTTAGGGACTTATCATCCGTGCGATATGCGATGGACTTAGCCGGTTTGGGTGCCGCACCCTTGCGTTTTTCAAGGGTGCGGGTTTTTCTAAGATGCGCAATCCTCTAGAGCGCCGCTACGGACAAGGCGATCTTCACTTCATCATCTTCAGTTGTTTCGGACGGCGCCCGCTGCTTGGAACGCCTCCGAGTCGCGATTGTTTTGTGCGCAAACTGGGCGAAGTCCGAATCCGGTATTCGTTCCGCCTGATTGGGTACGTCGTCATGCCGGAACACGTCCATCTTCTACTCAGTGAGCCCACGGCAGGCGACCTCTCCATCGTTTTGCAGGTATTGAAACAGCGGGTATCGAGGACATTGCTTGCAAAACGTGCGGACGGCAAACCTATTGCGGAATCGCATTTCTGGATGCGGCGTTTTTACGATTTCACGGGTGCGGGCTCTACGCGCCGTCGCCATAGCGCAGGCTTTGGCGCGTCGGCGACTTGGAGCCCGCCGGGAAAATGCCTGGACTGGGAAGAAGCTGACAGAGAAGCTGCACTACATGCATTTGAATCCGGTGAACAGAAATCTCGTAACGCATCCGAAGAATTGGACCTGGAGTAGCTGGTCACATTACGCGACGGGAGACGCAAGTTCGATCGGGATCGATCGCTGGAACGAATCGACAGGCCAGAACGAAAACCCGCACCCTTGAAATTCGCAAGGATGCGGCACCCGAAAATTCAAGACCGAGCCGGAGCGGGGCGACCGACTAAAGTCAACCTAGAAGGCTGGCGCACCCGGCTGCGCCCAATCGCTATTCAGGCGGTGAGTTCGAGTTTTCCATGGACGCTAATTTCGTAGGGATCCACGTTCACGTACTTCCGGTGCCTCCGCCCCGAAAATTCAACGTCCAGCGTTGTGCCGACCAACCTCAGCGTAAGTCTCTCGATCACTTCGACCGAAGCACTCCGTTTTAAATCAGCCACAGCGATGATCCAGGCTGTTTCCAGAAAGGCGCGAGGATCGGAGTTCAAGGCACTGAAAAGCTCCGGGAATCGAGACCGATCAACCCTGACAGACTGATTCAAACCTCGGAGTAGAACCTCATGAGATGCATCATTCAGTTTCTTGATAATGGGTGCGTGCTCATCTTCTTGGTACTGGAACTCATTGAGAAGTAGTCGCCGGACCCTCATCTCAGCGAACTGGTCAGCGCTTATGCTTCCGGACCCCGCTTCCATAGGACTATAGAAATTCGTCTGCTTAGGCGCGAAGATTAGGTTCCACGTAACATTGCTATTGGCCATCTGGCGGGTGGCAGTGATTGGCTTCGCCATCGCTACATCGAAACCATAAGCAACAAGGACATCTGGACGTTCCTCTCTGAGTTGGGAGAAGAACGAATCATTATCCGAACCGCGCACTGAGATACTGATTTCGGCGCCCCAGACACAAGACTCCGCTTCAGGAACAGCGAGCCTTCCGTCAAAGGGGGTGATCAGAACTCGCGGGGAAAGACTACAAACTAGGCTTTCGTAGCCGGACGACAAACTGCCAACACTCCTTCCCAGTTTGGAAAGCAAGGCGGAACAGATTCCGGAAGCTCCTTCCTGCTTGTAATCTAGATAGCCGATTGTCGGCAAAAGACCAGGAATTTCGGTTGAATCGAACCTCACGGGCAGAATGTACTCTATGCCCTTGTCTTTGAGAGCCCTCGACTGAGCATTTTGCCGCTCTAGGTTTGGCCAGGTCTTCTCTGCGTACTCTTTCGAAGCAAAGATGACGCAGTATCTGGCTTTATTCTGATACACCTCCGAAAGATGATCGTAAAGGTTCTTGCCCCAGAGATTCGCCTTCTCATAGTCGTCATAGAAAAAGCTGACACCCGCCTGCTTGAGACACTCGGCAACAAGGAGCACGTCGGATCGTTGCTCCCCGGCGAAAGACAGGGCGACATCGTACTCAAACATTACAAACCCTTTCACATTGAACCGACCTTGGGGCACAGGGTCGCTTTAGTACTTTCCTCATGTCGACGTTCATAGGTGAGAGAATACCACTATCGTAATACACAGGGGAGTTAAGAGACGGGGATGTTTCCCTTGCTACTCCACTGACACATCGGTTCATAAATAAAACGGGCGCCCCAGTTTTGCGGGACGCCCGTTGTTTTCTTTTCGATCGGAGTGGCCCTCTAATCCGACCCCTCCGCCAGCGCATCCGCATCCTTGCGCAGGAAGTCGAGCGCCGCGGCTTCTTCGGCCGACAGCTCGGCGGGGGGCATGATTTCCTCCATCGGTGGGGGCGGAGGAACTTCGGTTAGCAGTTCGATATTGCGGTAGCGTTCGAGGCCGGTGCCGGCGGGGATCAGGCGGCCCATGATTACGTTTTCCTTGAGGCCGCGCAGGTAGTCCACCTTGCCGGCGACGGCGGCTTCGGTCAGTACGCGCGTGGTCTCCTGGAAGCTCGCCGCCGAGATGAACGAATCGGTGGAGAGCGAGGCCTTGGTGATGCCGAGGAGCAACGGGCGCCCTGTAGCGGGGCGGCCGCCTTCGGCGATCACGCGGTCATTTTCCTCGCGGAAGCGGAACTTGTCGACTTGCTCCTCGAGCAGGAACGTGGTGTCGCCCACGTCCTCGACCTTCACCCAGCGCATCATCTGGCGAACGATGGTTTCGATGTGCTTGTCGTTGATGTTGACGCCCTGCAGGCGGTAGACCTCCTGGATGGAATTCACGAGGTAAGCCTGCGTGTATTTTTCGCCGAGCACGGCCAGCAAGTCATGCGGGTTGAGCGGGCCGTCGATCAGCGGTTCGCCCGCCTTCACGTGTTCGCCTTCCTGCACGTTGATGTGCACGCCGCGGATGATGGAATATTCCTTCTGCGTTTTTCCGTCTTCGCTTTCGACGTAAATCTTGCGCAGGCCCTTGCTGATTTCGCCGTATTTCACGACGCCGTCGATTTCGCTGATGACGGCGGGATCGCGAGGCTTGCGCGTCTCGAACAGTTCCACGACGCGCGGAAGTCCTCCGGTGATGTCCTTGGTCTTGGTGGTTTCGCGCGGGATCTTGGCCAGCACGTCGCCCGGTTGCACTTCGTCGCCATCCTGCACCATCAAGT
>JBARBE010000286.1:0-29027 GCA_049792735.1 Candidatus Acidiferrum sp. | reverse complement strand
AATCTGGAATTTTCGCGGGCGCTGGAGGCGATTTGGGCCTTGATTTCCGCGGCGGACAAATATTTGACGGTGGAGAAACCGTGGTCGCTGGGAGAATCAGCAGGCGATCAGGAGCGGCGCGCAACCGGGTTGTGGACTACTGCTGAGGTTCTGCGCATCGTCACCGTGCTGGCGCATCCGGTCTTGCCGGAGAGCACGACAAAAGTTTGGGCGCAGTTGGGACAATCCGATGGGCTCGGGGCACTCGCCATCGACGGGTTGCGATGGGGACAGCTCGCGCCTGGACGCACGCTTGGGAAATCGCAAGCGCTATTTCCACGAATTGAAAAAGCAGAAGCGATTGAGAGGATGGAAACCATGGAAAAAGAAGCACAGAACGCACCTTCACCAGTTGCAGCGACAGCACCAACGACCGCGCCCGCTTCGACGGGAGCAGCTGCTGCCGCGGCTTCCGCGCCTGCGGTGGCGGAGAAGATTGGGATTGAGGATTTCGCAAAAGTCGAGATGCGCGTGGGGCAGATTAAGACGGCGGAGCGGATTGTGGGCGCGGATAAATTGTTGAAACTCACCGTGGATATTGGGACGGAGATTCGACAGATTTGCGCGGGGATCGCGCAGTTTTATGAGCCGGAAAAGCTCATAGGGCGCAAAGTGGCCGTCGTCGTAAATCTAGCGCCACGGAAACTTCGCGGCGTCGAGTCTAACGGCATGATCGTTGCCGCGTCGGTGGGCCCCGAAGGGCGACCGGTGCTCGCCGGTTTCCCGGATGAAGACGTGGAAATTGGAGCGCGATTGAAGTAGGGGCTGCTTTGTAGTGGCGCTGCTTGCAGCGCCACTGTGTGGATTATGCAAACCGAATCACGAGCAACCGCATCAGGTAGCAGGCGCTTAAAATACAGGGATTATTCTGCGCCCGGACTGTATTTCGTGACGATTTGCTCCGACTTCAAACGATGCACTTTTGGAAGAGTAGAGCAGCAGAGGGTAGTGTTTTCGCCTTTGGGTCGGATTGTCGAGGAGGCTTGGATAGCGTTGCCAAGCGGCCATGCCGACATTCGCTTGCACGAGCACATGGTGATGCCAAACCACGTGCACGGAATCATCGAGATTCTTTCTGGAGGCCAGGCGCTGCAAGCAGCGCCACTACAAAGAGAAGCGCATGCCGCTGTTCGGGTGCCGCTTTTGTCGGTTGTACTGCGATCTTTCAAGGCGGACGTAACGCGACGCGCAGGACTTGAGTTGGGTTGGAATGGAGCAATCTGGCAGCAGAACTATTTTGATCGTGTGATTCGGGATGGACGAGAGTTCTCGAACGCGGCTCGGTACATTGCGGAGAATCCAATTCGATGGACGGGTAAGAAGTTGCAAAGCGACGAGAATCGAGAGACCAAGAGAAAGCTGGCGCTGCAAGCAGCGCCACTACAAAGTCGGTGGCGGAATTGTGAACGTGATGGAGTTGATTGATTCGCATGCACATGTGGATGACTCGCGGTTTGATGAGGACCGCGAAGCGATGTTGGAGCGGGCGCGGGCGGCGGGCGTAACGACACTGCTCGCGATTGGGACTGGGCCTGGGCCGCACAAACTGGATGCAGCGTTGCCTTATGCGGAGGCGCACGATTGGATTTACACAACTGTGGGGATTCATCCGCATGAGGCGAAGGAAGTAACGCAGGCGCATTTGGAGGAACTGGCGCGGTTGGCTCGGCATCCGAAAGTGATTGCTTGGGGCGAGATTGGGCTGGATTACTTTTACGATCATTCGCCCCGGGATGTGCAGGAACGCGTGTTTCGCGATCAGATGAAGCTGGCTGCTGCGGCGAAACTGCCGATCATTATTCACTGCCGGGACGCCTGGGCGGATTGCTTGCGATTGATCGAGGAAGTTTGGCGGCCTACCGGGCTTGGTGGTATTTTGCATTGCTTCACGAGCACGCTGGAAGACGCGCGGCGGGGGATCGAGATGGGATTTATGGTTTCGTTTGCGGGGAATTCGACTTATCCGAAGACGCAGAACTTGCGGGACGTGACGAAAGTTTTGCCATTGGAGAACATTTTGATTGAGACGGATTCGCCGTACCTTGCGCCGCAGCCGTATCGGGGGAAACGGAACGAACCGGCGTACGTTGCGGAAGTAGCGCGTACGCTTGCGAGTGTGAGAGACTTACCCGCGGAAGAATTCGCCGCCCGGACAGCAGGGAATTTCCGGCGATTTTTCCACCTTGCCCAGCCGACGATGAGCGCGGCTGCGGAGTCCCAAAGATGATTGCAGGCCAAGGGAGAAAGACTATCGCGCTACTAACCGCCAAAGAGATTTTTGACCTCGTGCGAGACGATTTGGTTTTGGTTGAAGAGGAACTCGCACGGCAGAGCGCCGTTGCGTTCGAACCGGTTGCGGAAATTACGAGCTATCTTCTCGGCGGAGGAGGGAAGCGGTTGCGTCCGGCGCTGCTGCTGCTGTGCAATTCGTACACGGGGCGGCGGAGCGATGGGGCGATTCGGTTGGCGGCGGTGGTCGAGCTGCTGCACAGCGCGACGTTGATTCATGACGATGTGATCGATAGCGCGAATACGCGGCGAGGGCGGCCTTCGGCGAATTCGCGGTGGGGGAATCATCGCAGCGTTTTGGCGGGGGATTGGCTGTACATGCAGTCGTTCCAGATGGCGCTCGAGGAGAGAAATTTTCGGATTTTGGATATTTTGATCGACCTGACGCAGAAGATGGTGGAAGGCGAACTGATTCAACTGGCGAAGATTGGGCGGATTGACGTTACGGAAGAGGATGCGTTGCGGCTGGCGACGTATAAAACGGCATGTTTGTTTAGCGGGTGCGCGCGGCTGGGGGCGGTGCTGGGCGGACTGGAAGGCGCGGAGGAAGAGGCGCTGGCGGATTACGGGCGGTACGCGGGGCTGGCGTTTCAGTTGGTGGATGACCTTTTGGATTTTACAGCCTCGGCGGAGCAGCTTGGAAAGCCGGTGCTGAGTGATTTGAAGGAAGGAAAGGTTACGCTGCCACTGATTTATGCGATGGATAATGGACATCGCGAGGCGCGTGGGCTGGTGGCGCGAGTGCTCGAGGAGAAGGAGTTTAATTCGGTGCGACCGGAAACGATTGTTTCGCTGGTGCACGATTCGGGAGCGCTGGATCGGGCGCGGAATTTGGCGCACGAGTATGCGCGGCGGGCCAAGGCATGCTTAGAAGGACGCGGGGATTCGGAGTATGCGCGGGCTTTGTTGACCTTGCCGGATTTTATTTTGGAGCGCGAGAATTAGCGGATTGGAATAGCGAAGACGGGCACGGCGTGCCGTGCCCCTACGGAAATGCTTCCTTTCAAACTGGTCTATCACAAAGGCTACGATCTAAATCTGGGCGAGCACGTTTTTCCATCACAGAAGTTTCATTTGATTGCGGAAACGCTGGTGCGAGAGGGAATCGCGGCGGCGGAGGATTTTCTTACGCCGGAAGCTGCTTCTGACGAGGATATTCTGCGCGTGCATACGGCGGACTGGGTGCGCAAGCTGAAGACCGGAACGCTGACGGCCAGCGAGATTATGAAATTGGAGATTCCGTATTCGCGGGAAGCGGTAGAAGCTTGTTGGTTGGCGGCGGGAGGATCGATTCTGGCGGGGCAGTCGGCTTTGCGGGATGGATTTGGGTGCAATTTGGGCGGCGGTTTTCACCATGCCTATCCGGGGCATGGCGAGGGATTTTGCGCGATTCATGATGTCGCGGTGGCGATTCGAAGACTGCAACATGACGGCGCGGTTCGGAGGGCCATGGTCGTGGATACGGACGTACATCAAGGGAACGGAACGGCGGCAATTTGTGCGGAGGATGAATCTGTTTTCACGCTTTCGATCCATCAGGAGAATAACTATCCGGCGTACAAGCCGCCGTCGGATGTGGACCTGGAAATGGCGGATCGAGCGGATGATGATGAATATCTTGGCGTATTGATTCCGGCTGTTCAGAGGGCGCTGGATGACTTTCAGCCTGAGATCCTCTTTTATATTGGCGGGGCGGACCCGTATTGCGAGGACCAGCTGGGCGGGTTGTCGCTTACGAAAAAGGGATTACAGGAGCGCGACCGGAGGGTGTTTGAAGAGGCGCGCCGGCGGGGAATCCCTGTCGCGACGGCGCTTGCTGGCGGATACGCGCGGCGGGTTGAAGATACGATTCGTATTCACGTGAACACCATAGTTGCGGCGCGCGAAGTCGCGATGGCCTTCCCTTCGGTTTCGGCGGCAGGTCAGAAATAAACTTGCGATCGAGTTGAAGTCCAAAGTCATTCAGGGAACTGTGAGGTTTTCATGATGCGTTTCAAGTCGCGGCTCAAACTGGGCTTATTTTTCCTTGCAACAGCATTCATGCTGGGTTTCATTGGCCCATGCAGCATGTCGGCGCAGGCCGGAGCGGATTCGGCGAAGAAATTGAAAGTGTATATTTCGGTGGACATGGAAGGCGTGGCGGGCGTGGTGACTGCGGATCAGCTTATTCCGGGCGGATTTGAATACGAGCGCTTTCGACATTTTATGACTGACGAGACGCTCGCGGCGGTGCGGGCGGCGAAAGAATCGGGCGCTGGCGAGATTGTCGTCAGCGACTCACACGGAAACGGCGAGAACTTGCTGGTGGAGGAGTTTCCGAAGGATGTGCGCATCGTGCGTGGCTGGCCGCGACACGGCGGAATGATGGCTGGGCTGGATTCGAGTTTCAATGCTGCTATTTTCATCGGCTATCACGCTTCGACGACAAATCCTAATGGGGTTCGAGCGCATACGTTTTCCAGCGCACATTACGCGCGTGTGACCCTGAATGGGTATCCGGTGACTGAGGGCGAGTACAACGCGGCGTACGCGGGAGCGAAGGGTGTGCCGGTGGTTTTTGCGTCGGGCGATGACGCCGCGGTCGAGGAGCTGAGATCGAGACTTGGAAACATCGAAGCCGTGGAAACCAAGAAGGCGCTGAGTTTTCATTCGGCGGAGACGCTTACACCTGCGGCGTCGTGCGACAAAATATTCACGGGCGTAAAATCGGCGCTGAGCCGGGTCCAGGAATTCAAACCCTACGTTATTACAACACCGGTGACCCTGGAAATTACATTTAAAAATTACATGCCGGCGGAGGTGCTGAGTTATCTGCGGATCGTGCAGCGCGTGGACTCGCATACGATTCGGTTTGTGGGCAAGGATATGGATGAAGTGGACGACTTCGAAGAATTTATCTCGAACTATAACGGCGATTTAACGCCCTGAGAGCGCTTGACAGCACTGTCCTTTTGACCGGAGAGCACACGGCGGACGGCGTTGCTCAATTCTGCTTCGACGCCATCCGGATCGAAGCCTTCCGCGCGATAGGCGATCTTTCCCGTGCGATCGAGAATGACGAGGGTGGGAAAGGCATTGGCGGCGAGGAGCCGGTCCAGGCCATCGGCGAAGACGACCGTCGTGAGGGGCTTTACTTCTTCGAGATATTGCGGGACCAGGGATTCATCCTCATCACAATCCGCAGCAAGGAAAACGACGTCGGGGATGCCCTGGAATTGCGCGGCGACGCGTTCGAAGTGGGGCTCCATCGCGCGGCACGGGCCGCACCACGTGGCCCAGAAGCTCAGGACGACGATTTTTCCTTTTTCAGCTGCGAGCGGATAGGGCGAACCGTCTTGCGCGTTGCGCAATTTGAAATCGTAGGGCTCCTTGGCGTCCGCGTTTCTTGCCACCTTCGGCGCGTCGGAAACAGCCGTGACCTCATCGTAGGTATGCAACAGATAATCGCCAAGCCCTGCATCGGAGCCGTGAGCGAGCCGCCAGACATTGCCGAGCTTCTGGCGAATTTCGCGGCGGGTTGCGGCGCTAGTCCCGTTCGCGAGAGCAAACGCTCTGGCGTATTCGTGGATGGCGCCGGGCAAGTCCTTGTTTAGTTCTGCAATTTCGCCGAGTTTCTCTCCCGCGGAAGCGCTCGGCGAGAGCGCCATGCCGGCGCGGAAATCTTTCTCGGCAGCAGCGGTATCGTGCAGTTTGAGATCCAGCCTTCCGCGAAGGATGAAGATGTTTTCCTCGTCCCGCTTTTGTTCGGCCTCCCACTCCTCCTTCGAGACTTTCGGTGATTTGTCTTCTACGGTATTGCGTTGGATGTAGCTCAGGACGCGTGTGGAATAATTCACGGCGCGGCGAAGGCCGGCCTCATCGCCGTTGCGCTCCAGGAGCTGAATGGCTAGAACGGTCATGGAGATGTCGTCTGGCGCAAGGGAGACGAGGCGCTCGGCATAATCAGTGGCGCGGGCGGAATCGCGCAATTGCAAACTTGCTTCGACGAGAGCGCGATAGATTTGAGGGCGTTGCTGCGACTCCGGATATTTTTGCAGGAAATTTTCGAGATTACGGACGAGGGCAGCGCGGTCATTGCCAGAATTATCGATGGCTTGCTGCAAATCCTCAGCTTCGGATGGCGCTGGCGCATCGGAAGACTTTTTGGAAGGCGCTGATTTTGACGTTGGCGACGGCGTCTGTTGGCTTTGGCTTTGCCGGGCGTGAGCAGGACAGGCAGCGAGATACGTCAAAAGAATCGCGGCGTAGGTGAGGGCAATGGCCAAAGGTCGGAACGAATGGTACACAAAGAGGATTCTAGTCTGTTTCCACGGAAATTGCCGAAGGCATTGAGGTTCGCAGACGTCCGCTAGGACTGGGGATGGAGAGCTGCCTGTTGGACGCCTTGAACGTCGATGTCGCCGGACACGGTGTGAATCTCGACGCGACCGCCGCCTTCACCGATGTGGGCTCGCAAGGAATGCTTGCCCTGCTCCTCAATCATGATGGGAATTTGCGCGCGGATTTGGCCGGAGACGGCGCCAGCGGAGAAGTGAAAGTTCGCGTTTGAAGGCACGGCGATCTGCACGGAGCCAGAAACGGTCCGCAACTCCCAATAGCTGTTGCCGCTGGGATTGCCCTGGACGGTCAAGCGTCCCGCGCTGGCGTTGGCCTTGACATCGGCGTTGGCACCGCGAACGTCAATCGAACCGCTCGAGGAACCGGTATCCACGCGGCCGCCGGGGTTGTTCACCTGCACATCTCCTGAAACCGAATGGGCCACGACGTCTCCTTTGGCGTTCGAGACGGTGACGGCCCCGGAGACACTGTTAGCATGGACGTCATCGCCGCAATCTTCGACTTCGACGGTTCCGCTTGTGGAAGAAAGCCTGACTTCGTGGCCGATTTTTTGCACACGCACCGATCCGGACACGGATTCCGCTCGGACGGGACCGGCCACATCTCGGATGGATTCGGAACCGGACACACTCGAGGCGCTGACTTCCGTTTGCCGGGGTACTTGAACGTCATACGAAATCGAGACATTGTGCAGTCGCGAGAATTCAGTGCCTACGCGGAGGGTGTCGCCTTTGAGTTCCACGGGCGGGTTGGCGACAATGTCGGCCAGACGTTTTTCCGGGCTGCCAAAACCAAATCCGGAAACGCGCACGTCGCCGTGAACGTGGACTTTGCCGTCGGCGCTGCCGACTATGGAAACGTCTCCAGAGACGTTGGCCAGCTCCAAGCGGATGGGTCCGGAAACGTCCAGCGAGCGGTCAAAGCTGCCGGAGACGGAAGGGCCCATCTGGCAGCCCGCGAGAGCCGCGCTGAGAGCGAGCAGCCCGATGGATGCGGCCAGACTGTGGTGTCGCGTCATTCTTCCTCCAGCTTCCTCAGGCGCAGTGCGCAGTCGAACTTCCCTGACAGAAGATACGCAAAAACGGGGAAATATGTTCCGGCCGCGCAACGCCGGAAAGTAGCCTAGCGCGTAAGAGCCTCGTTCAGGGAACCTTGCCGGTAGCCTTCCAAATCCAGCGCGACATACGCGAAGCCAGCCGCCTTCAAACGGGCCGAGATGGAGGCGGCCATTTCTGGGCACATTGCGCGGGGCATCTCTTCAGGCGCGATTTCGACGCGCGCCAGCTTGTCATGCAAACGGACGCGGAACTGCTGGAAACCAAGTTCGCGAAGGGCGGCTTCGCCGCGCTCGACTAAAGCCAGGCGCTCAGGCGTCACTTCTGTGCCGTACGGAAGGCGCGAGGCTAGACAAGCAGAGGCGGGACGGTTCCATGTGGGCAGACCCGCGCGTTGGGAGAGCTCGCGAATTTCCAGCTTGTGCAATCCGGCATCGAGAAGCGGCGCGAGCACGCGGTGCTCGGTTGCAGCGCGGTGGCCGGGACGAAAATCCAATGTGTCATCGGCATTGACGCCGTAAGCTACGGCCGCGAAGCCACGCTCTTGCGCAATGACATCGAGAACGCTGAACAATTCATCTTTGCAGAAATAGCAGCGATCGGCGGCGTTCGCGCGGTACCTGGGATTTTCCATTTCGTGCGTTTCGATAAATTCATGGCGCAGGCCGAGCTTGCGGACAAATTCCTCAACCACGGCGCGGTCATGCGCGGAATAGCTCGGCGAAAGCGCGGTAACAGATAGCGCGTGTTGGCCGAGCGCGCAATGCGCGGCCCAGGCCAGGTACGCGGAATCGGCGCCACCGGAGAGCGCGACGACTACGGCAGGGAACTCGGCCAATTGCTTTAGCAGGAGCAACTCTTTTTCGGCAGCGGGGAGTTCCGCTTGCTCGGCCGAATGGATGCGGACAAGAGTATTCATTTCCATCGAGAGTATACCCCACCGCTTCGGTAATTTCGTTGGCTAGCTGTGCTCAACTGCGGGGTCATTTGAAGTCCAGCAAGACGTCAACGGACTGTTTGGCCGGGTCCGTGCGCAGCCAATGGCCAACGGTGTCGTAATGCAGAGGCAGATCGCCGAAAATATCAGAGGGATGGGACTCCAGCTTGATCAGAAATTGTTCGAAGAGCGCTTTGTCGAAAATGGCGCCTGTCTCCGTGGGCCACTTCTGCTGGAGAAGGTGCTCAGCATCGAGAGACAGCCCCGTCAAAACCATGGTGTTGTAGTGATACTGCACGCCCTCGACAACTGAGACGGCGTAGGAAACGGTGTGCGCCTCGTCGTCGTAAGAAACAACAGGATCGATCTTTGCATCGAGGTAGCCGCGGTGGCCGTACTCTTCGCGCGCGCGGTCCCATCCGGATTCGATTTGCATGCCGTTGGCGACGTCGCCTGGCTTTAGGCCGAGCTCATTGGAAAGCGTAATCGAGGACAACACGGAGTTGCCGGACCATTGCGATTCCTTCCAATGATAAATGGCGCCAGTCGTCACGGGGACGAAGACGGGAAGTTGCTCGGGAAGCTTTTGGCTGGGATTACCAGTCAATCGAATTTGTGGCGGGCCGAGCTTCACGCGCAGATAGCCGCGTTGAAGATAGAGGGGGCGAACCTGTTCCGAGAGGAAAAGATCGATGGTCATCCGCGAATACGGTTTCCCCTGCACGGCGGAAAGCGCTTGCTCCACGACATGGGAAGCGGACAAGGAAGGATCGCCAAATTCGACGCTGGCGATCTGGAAGGAAACATCCTGAACGTGGAATTCCTGCACGTTGCCATCTCCAATAGGATTGGCGATCAGTTCGTGCTCCACGGTTTCCTTGAGTTGGCGGCTGGCAAGCAATTCGTTGACGGCTGCGGCTGCTTGATCGAGGGCGGCGCCAGCTTCGGGGAGGGTGCCGTCGAAGAGTGGAAGTTTCGCACGGATGGCGTCGTTGAGCTCACTGTCCGCAAACCACGGGAGATTGTCGTAGTAAACGGGCACGCGCGGAGCCTCTTCGAGCTGAAATGTCACTGTGAGCTCTTCCGCGCGTGTCGAGAACTTGTAATTCACTTTGGCGAATAGGCCGGTTTGCAGCAGGCGGTCGGCTGCGGCTTGTAGTTCTGCCTTTCCAACTTGAGAGCCCTGTTGGAGGCCGGAAAGAGCGATGACCGAGGCTTCCGGAAGCGTCTTCAGCCCTTCGATGTGAGTCTCGTTGAGAAGCGCGGTTGGAGCGGCCGGGGTTTGCGCATAAGCAGGCAACGAATAAAGCAGGACGAGAAAAAAGGAGAGTGCCAAGCAGGAGCGGAACACGCGGGCCATGTTTTTATCTTAGCGGAAAAGGGGATTCTGGACTATGCATTGGCAGCGCTGCACCAAGGAATTGTGGTGAAATCTCGGCGGGGGGCCAGCGGCCTATTCGACCGTCACCGATTTCGCCAAATTGCGTGGCTGATCGACGTCGCAGCCACGCCGTACCGCGATATGGTAGGCGAGCAGTTGCAGGGGGATGATTTCCAGGAGAGGGGCGAGAATTTCCGGCGCCGGGGGAAGCTCGATGATGTGGTCGGATGCTTCGCGAGCGAGATGGTCGTTTTCTGTGGCAATCGAAATAACGATCCCGTCGCGCGCTTTCACTTCCTTAATATTCGAGACGCTTTTTTCGTAGCGCGTGACGGATTCTGCGTCAGCGTCGTCGCGCGTGGCCAGAACGACGACTGGCAAATTTTCATCGATGAGCGCATTTGGTCCGTGCTTCATTTCGCCGGCGGGATAACCTTCCGCGTGAATGTAGGAAATCTCTTTTAATTTTAAGGCGCCTTCGAGAGCGATCGGATAATGAATGCCGCGTCCTAGATAAAGAAAATCGGTAAAACGGAAAAACTGCCTGGCGAGATTTTCGTAGAATCCAGAGACGTCGGCTTGCAAAATCGTTTCCATTTTGTGGGGGATACGCGTGAACTCCTGCATGAGTTTCACCGCGTTGGCCGGCGCTAGTTTTCCGCGAACTTGGCCGAGATAGGAAGCAAGAAGCAGGAGAGCGGCTAGTTGCGCGGTGAAAGCTTTGGTTGATGCGACGCCAATTTCCGGTCCGGCGTGGGTGATGAGAGTTCCTGCCGCTTCGCGCGTAATCATCGAGCCCATGACATTGCAGATCGCGAGTGTGGGGGAACCTTTCAACTTTGCTTCGCGTTGCGCCGCCAAAGTGTCCGCGGTTTCGCCGGATTGACTGATGCAAACGGTCAAGGTTTTCGAATCCACGAGTGGATCGCGATAGCGGAATTCGCTGCCGTAGTCGACCTCGACTTGCAAGCGCGCCAGCCGCTCGATCATGAATTTCCCGGCTAGGGCGGCGTGCCAACTCGTTCCGCAGGCGACAATGCGCACCTGCTGAAAATCGCGGAACTGCTGCTCAGTGATCTGCATTTCGTCGAGGAAAACCTTGCCAGAATCTTGCGAGATGCGGCCGAGCAGAGTGTCGCGGACAGCGCGCGGCTGCTCGAAAATCTCTTTTTGCATGAAATGCTTGTAGCCACCCTTTTCGGCCATGATGGGGTCCCAGGCGACATGGTGCGCGGGGCGGTCGACTGGGCGGCCTTCGTGATCCATGACGCGCACGCCATTCTGGGTGAGGACGGCGATGTCGCCGTCCGCTAGAAAGAAGATCTGCCTGGTGTGCTCCAGGAGCGCAGGAATATCGCTGGCGACAAAGTATTCGCCATCGCCAAGGCCAATCACGGAAGGCGGTCCAATGCGCGCGGCAACGATTTTTTGCGGGTCGCGGGAAGATAGAAAAACCAGCGAATAGATACCGCGCAGCTCCTTCAGTGATTTGCGAACAGCTTCTTCGAGCGGTACGCCGCCTTGCGAATTCTTTTCGACGAGGTGCGCCACAACTTCCGTATCGGTTTCCGTGACGAACTTATGGCCCTCGCGCTGGAGTTGTTCCTTCAGCTCGAGATAGTTTTCGATGATGCCGTTGTGAACGACTACGATTTCGCCGCTGCAGTCGCGATGCGGGTGGGCATTTTCTTCCGTGGGGCGGCCATGCGTGGCCCAGCGGGTGTGGCCGATCCCATACGTGCCCTCGATGGGCGACTTTTGGATGACCTCTTCGAGATTGCGGAGCTTGCCCGGTGCCCTGCGAATCTCGAGTTTTCCGGCAGGATTGACGACCGCGATGCCTGCGGAATCGTATCCGCGGTACTCCAGTTTTCGCAGGCCCTCAATGATGACAGGCACTACCTTCTTAGGCCCGATATACCCGACAATTCCGCACATACGAAGGATCTCCTGAAATTGCTATTTCGTTAGACTAGCACGGACTTGCGGCCCAGCGGGTTCCTGCGGCGATTATGGCGAATTGCTTCAAAACTGCGGCGGAGTGTCGGGAGCAGGCAGCAAATCGTAGGAAAGCAGCTTGCTGTTCGAATCGAAATGGAAGGTGACGCGCGCGGTGGCAGGCTGCAGGGTTTCGGTATCGATATGACGCACGATGGCGACGACAGCGGTCTTGTCGGGGGAATCCTCGATGAGATAGCCTCGCGATTTGAGGAAGAACTCGACGCGTCCTCTCTCTGTGCCTTTCGGAAGCTGCGCGCTGAGCATCGCGTCGATCTTTTTCAGACGCGGGTCAGAAGTGTGACCCTTGCTCCTGCATCCAGCGGCTGAAATCGTGAGTAGGGCCGCGAGGAGCATCAAAAACAGATGCCCAGGAAGACTTGCCGGCAGCCACGCGTGGTTGCGACGACGCATCATTTCGCGAGGCGTTTACTCCACAAGTTCAAAGCGGGATTCTTCGATCACTGGGTTGGTCAGCACCTCGTTAGTGATGTGCTCGAGCTGCTTTAGGGCTTCGTCGCGCGTCAGGCCCTCAACATTGAGTACGAAAAATTTGCCCTGACGCACGTCCTTGACCGAGGCATAGCCCAGCCCAGATAGCGCATGCTGAATGGTTTGACCTTGGGGGTCGAGTACCGTGCGTTTCGGCATCACCCAAACGTGAGCTTTCATGGGCTAAGTATAACATTGGAGCCGGCGCCAAAGGATGTTCGGCGTGGGGCGGGGCGGAACTGCATGGCTCTGCGGTTGACTAAGAACTGCGTCTCCTCCCGAGGGCAAGCTTGTCGGCATCGGGAAGGAAAGCGTGCTCGAAGCTCATTTCCGCGAGCTGTGCGAGTTCGGACTCGTTCAAGCCCATAGCCGCGGCATTTTCATATTCTGCGAGCAGGGTGGTGTGAAACATGGCGGGATCATCGGTGGAGAGAACGACGGGAATGCCATGCCTCCAAAGCTGACGGAGGGGATGCTGGGCCAGACTCGCATCGGGCATGCGTAGCTGTTTCGCGAGGGCGCCAGTACGAATGTTGCTTTGGGGGCAAATCTCAAGCGGGATGCGGCGGTCGACCAATAAATCCATGAGCGCAGGATCCTGTGCGGCGGCAATGCCGTGGCCGATGCGGTCGACGTGGAGCAACTCGATGGCTTCGCGGATCTTCTCTGGGCCGCCGACTTCTCCGGCATGCATCAGCAGGTGCAAGCCATTGTTTGCAGCTTGCTCATACACGGGGCGAAAATCCTCCGTAGCGACGCTCATTTCGTCGCCGCCTATGCCGAACGCCACGATCGATTTCGAGCCGCAACGCTTTGCCGCGGCCACAACCTCGATGGCCGCTACAGGTCCAAACTGCCGCGCGGCGTCGAAAATCCAGTTCAGGCGCAGGCCACGATTCACGAACGGTTCGGTAGCCCGCAGAATGGCTTCGAAATTAGCTTCTGGCCGCTGCTTGCGAAGTAGCATCACTCCGATAGAAAGAGTGACCTCAGCGTAGACAACGCCCTGTGAGAGCAGGTGCTCGCACAAGTCCTGCGCGATTAGCGCGTAATCGCCCGGCTCCCGAAGGAAAGAAGTGACCCATTTGAACGCATCGATGAAACCGGAGAAATCGTTATAGGTGTAACGCTGACGCACCTCTTCTTCCGTAAGAAGAATGTTGTGGCGCGCCGTGAGAGCACATACAGTCGCGGGCTGAATCGAGCCCTCGAGGTGCAAGTGCAGCTCGGCTTTCGGAAGAGAAATAATGGTGGGAGGGAGGGAAGGCGGATTCATCCGAGGTCGTCAGTGAGGCAGTGCTGGTCGCCCGGCGTTGATCCAGGCCGTCAGCCAATACGAGCCGACGTCGCTGGACGCTTCGGAGAGCTGCCGAATCAAAATGGCCGCAGACTGGTTGTAGAAGCGATCGTAGTATTCGTCGTTGTAGGAATATGACTTCCCCGCGAGATAAGCGTTGCGATCCGCCAGAAGTATCGGTTCGAGCCAGCTATGCGAATTTAGACAATCCTCAAAGGCGTGATCCGTGGGATCACTGATAAATGTGGCGTCGCTTGGCCGCATGGGGAAAAACGAAGAGTAACGATCGATCAGGGCGGTCCCAAATCGTTCATTGACGCCGCGCTGCTCGGTCAATTTTCCGTCAAAATTCTCCGTGGTGCTGAAAGGATCGTGAGCGTCGGCGACATAATTGGCGAGAATCGCGGCGTCCAGTCTGGCTTCGTCCCAATGGCCCAATTTCATATCTTCCGTCAGCTTTTGACTGTAGACGCCAATCTGCCAGGGAAGCACGCCATTCGCCTGAAGCTTTGATTTTCCGTATTTATCCAATGCGGCTTTGTAGTCGCGCGGAAGCAAATCGAAGGGAAAGCGGCCGTACTTATCGAGAAAAAGATGATTATTGCGCTTCTCGGTAGGAGTTTTTGCCAGCTCATCCAGGGGGTCGGTAACGTGCTGGAGAAGAATCGTTCGGCTGGCGTCGAAGAACCCCCGAACGTCCGGCGGGAGCGTGTCGATGGCCTGATTTACAATCAGCTTGTTTGCGTTGCGCCCCCAGGCCGCGACGTACCGTGGCAAGAGCAAAACGACGGCCACGACCGCGAGCAGCATGGCGGCCCGTCCGTGCGACGCCTTGGCGAGTCCTTGGCGCATCTCACCTTGTTCCCTAGGCTCGATTCATAATTCGCAACGTGCTGTGCTTGCGGCTATACAAGAGATAGATCACGAGGCCGATAACCATCCACACAAAAAACCGGATCCAGTTTTCGAGCGTCAAGCTGGCCATCAAGATCAGGCACGACGCAATGGCAAGGATGGGCAGCACCGGCACGAAAGGCACGCGGAATCCGCGCTTCCGGTCGGGCTGAGTTTTGCGCAAAATCAGGACGGCAATGGCGACAAGGACGAAGGCAAAAAGTGTTCCAATGTTGGAGAGATCCGCCAGCGTTCCAATATCAAAAATTCCCGCGGGGATACCCACAAAAATTCCAGCCACCCACGTAGCAACATGCGGCGTACGGAATTTTTTGTGCACCTTCGAAAAAGCTCCCGGAAGCAATCCGTCGCGCGACATCGCGAACCACACACGGGCTTGCCCGAGCTGGTAGACCAGCAGGGATGAAATCATGCCCATTAGAGCGCCGACCGTGACCCATTGCTCGAGTCTGTCCAAGCCAATGTTTCTCAAAGCGGTGGCTACCGGCGCGGCATCGCCTTTGAAGATCGCGTAGGGCTGGATTCCAGTAAGCACCACGGCCACTCCGACGTACAGGATGGCGCAGACCAAAAGAGATGACATGATTCCCAGGGGTAAATCGCGACTCGGATTTTTGCACTCCTCCGCGGCTGTCGAGACGGAGTCAAATCCAATATAGCTGAAGAAAACGATGGCTCCGCCGGTAAGAACGCCCTGCCAGCCGTTGGGCATAAACGGATGCCAATTGACCGGTTTGATGTACTTCGAGGCGAACAGAAGGAAGAGACAGATGGCCACCAATTTGATCGCCACCATAATTCCATTGGCGCCGGCGGATTCTCGGATTCCCACCACCAGAAGGACGGTGAGCATCATGACGATGACGAAGCCCACCAGATTGAAATGCAGCAGCCATCCTGTTCCGGGAGTGTACGCAGGCGTGCTGAGCGCGGGAGGCAGGTGAATCCCGAAGGTTTGTAGCAGGCTGTCTATATATGCGGAAAAGCCGACGGCGACCGCCATATTCGAGACGGCATATTCCAAAATCAAATCCCAGCCGATGATCCAGGCGACCAACTCTCCGAGCGTCGCGTAGGTGTAAGTGTACGCGCTTCCCGCAATAGGAATCATGGAGGACAGTTCCGCGTAACACAGCCCGGCAAAGCCGCAGACGATGGCGACCAGAAAAAACGACAGCGCGATGGCCGGGCCGGCCCCCGGCCGCCCCGTGACTCCAGCGGCGTGAGAGCCGTGGAACAGAACTTCAAGAACCGGAGCCTTCAATATGGACGGGTAACGGACGTCTTCACCGGCGGCTGCGGTGCCGGTCAGCACGAAAATTCCAGTCCCGATAATCGCGCCGATCCCGAGCGCGGTCAGGCTGATCCAGCCCAGGGTTTTTTTCAGTCGTCTTTCCGGCTGATCTGCATCCGAGAGAAGTTGGTCGATGCTTTTGCACTGGAAGAGATCTGATCCCACCCATGCTCTCCGATCGCGTCCGGATAAACCGGAAGCCTGGAATTACCGGATACGGTGTTCGGGAATGATTGTCTGGCTCAATTTACCCTGAGATGCCCGGTTTCGCAACAAAGTCTCGTGCGTGCTTTGAAGCGAAATTCGCACCGGGTTAAGCCGGCTCAAGTTGGGCATAACGCTCGATGAATTTCTTTGTTCCGCGGCCCGGAAAGCTCACGGAAACGCGACGATCTTCCTCGTCGCCTTCCACTCCAACGATGGTGCCTATTCCGAAGCTGGGATGGCGCACCTTGCGCCCAAGCATGGGATCTGCATCAGCACCTCGGCGCGAGGCCGGTCTGCCAAAGGTGCTCACGGCTCGAGCGGGCTTTAGCTTCGGCGCCGCGGGCTCTGGCTTGCCGCGCACTCGCCGCAAAAATTCGTCAGCTGAATAGGAATACTCCGGATCGGGCTCGTATCGCCGCGTTTCGCCGATCTCGGCCATCGAGCCGCGGACCGTTTCCACCAACTCACCGGGTATCTCCGCCAAAAAGCGGGAGGCAAGGGAAGCGCGCAACTGTTGCTCGTTGCCAAAAATGCGCCGGTAAACGGCCCGCGTCAGGGTCAGAGACGTGCGCGCCCGCGTCATACCCACATAAACGAGGCGTCGTTCCTCTTCAATCCCTTTTTCTTCGTTCAAGGAACGCCCATGCGGGCAAATGCCTTCTTCCATCCCCGTCAGGAAAACGTGATCAAATTCAAGCCCTTTCGTGCTGTGGAGCGTGATCAGCGTCACTCCAGGCTTGCCTTCGAAAGAATCCGCGTCGCTGACCAGCGCCGCCGCATCCAGGAAATCTGTGAACGTCTCGCCGGCTTCCATACTCTCCGCAACCGCGCGTGTCAATTCTTCCAGATTCTCCAGCCGCGCGACATCTTCCGGGGTGTTGCGGTCTTTCAACATGTCCATGTAGCCGCTCTCTGCTAGCACGCTACGCAGAAACTCCGCCGGTTCTTTCGTGGCCAGCGACTCCTGTAATTTTCCGATAAGCTCTTGAAACGAGCGCAGCGGTGTCACTGCGCGTCCACTCGCCGCTCCGGAGACGAATTTCTCAATCGCCGCCCAAAGGGGAGTGCCTTCCACGCGAGCCGTCTCTCGCAAAGAGTCAACGGTGGTCTTGCCGATGCCGCGCGGAGGCACATTCAGCACGCGCAGCAGCGAGATGTCGTCTTCCGGATGCATCGCCAGCCGGACGTAAGCCAGGGCATCTTTCACCTCGGCCCGATTGTAAAAGCTAAAACCTCCGACCAGCTTGTAGCGTAATCCCTGGCGGCGGAAGACTTCCTCGAAGGCGCGCGATTGAAAATTCGTCCGGTATTCGACGGCACATGTTTGCGCCGAATCCTCGTTTAGAATTCGTTCCAACTCTCCCGCCACAAACTCCGCCTCCGCCTGCGCATCGCGAGCCTCGAAATAACGCAGATTCGCGCCCGTTCCCTTCGTCGCGCTCAGCGACTTGCCCAACCGTTCCGGATTGTTCGCGACGACCGCGCCCGCAGCATCCAAAATGTTTTGCGTAGACCGGTAGTTCCGCTCCAGCTTCACAATCCTCGCGGCGGGGAAATCACGCGAAAAGCTCAGCAGAATCGAAACATCCGCTCCGCGCCAGCGGTAGATGGACTGGTCCTCATCGCCCACCACGCACAGATTCTGTTGCGGCCCCGTCAGCAGCCGCAGCAAGTCGTACTGCACGCGGTTGGTGTCCTGATATTCATCAACGTGGATATACTGAAAACGCGCTTGCCATTTCTCTCGCACCGCAGGCACTTCGCGAAGCAGGCGGACTGAGCGCAGCAACAGATCGTCAAAGTCCAGCGCATTGCTTTGATGCAAAAGCTTTTCGTAAGCCGCAAAAACATCCGCGGCGCGGCGTCCGTCCTGCCCAATCGCCTCGCCGCGCAGCATTTCCGGCGTTTGTGCATGATTCTTCGCGTAGCTGATGCGGCTCAGGATATTCCGCGGTGTAAGGCTGTCGTCATCAATCGCCAGCTTGCTCATGGCGAGCTTGACAGCCGCCAGTTGGTCGTCGTCATCGTAAATCGCAAAATCTCGCGGCAATCCCGCACTTGACGCTTCCCGCCGCAAGAGCCGCGCGCAAAGGGAATGAAACGTGGAAAGCCAAGGTTGCGACGGCGGCACGCCAGAACGCAGCAGCAAATCGGACACGCGCGTGCGCATCTCCTCGGCGGCCTTATTGGTAAAGGTGACTGCGAGGATCGATTCGGCAGGCACCCCCTTGGAAATCAAGTTGGCCATCCGGAAGGTAATCGCGCGCGTCTTGCCCGTTCCAGCACCAGCAAGAATCAGCACCGGGCCTTCCGTTGTTTCCGCCGCTAGCCGCTGTTCCGGGTTCAGTTCATCGAGGAGATTCAACATTTACCTGCAGTGGTCGAGGATGCGATGCCTTGTGATGTTAGCCGACTGTTCGTGCACGCGCAAACTGCCGGACTTTTCCCCGTCATTTCGATGAGGAATGCCGGGCGGAGACTCGCTCCATGCTTGCGCTGCTTACTCTATCGGCTCAGATCAATCTCGAAGTACAACAAAGGATGATTTTTCTCCAGTTCGCGCACATCAGGAATATAGAGATGCGCGGTGTTCAGCAAATCGAATTGGCCCTGCATATCAAAGTACAGCAGTCCCTCCATCGAATGATGCGGAGCCACTACACTTCCCGGAATCCCCGCGTCGGCCGCCGCCTTTTGCATTTGTACCCAATGCTTGTCACGTCCAACTTTCGGCCCACTGGATGGAATCGGGAACGGCGTTCTGAGACTCCTCGTGGGGTCCTTTCTGTTCGCGTCCGTCACCACGTCGGCCACATCATCGGGCGTGAGCGAGTGCAACGCTTGACGGTTGTCTTCGTCGAGCGTGATGTTCAGCCGAATCTGCTCCAAGTCGATTTTCATGCTGTCGTCCGTATCATTTCGGATGATCGTATCGATCGCCACAATGCCCGCCGCAAGCGGAGACTTCTTGGGAAATTTCGCTTTGTAGCTGGCGGCGTCCATCCAAGGCTGTGCGGAGATGGTGACGCCCTCATGGGACTCGACGGCTGCCGCCTTCATCGTGGCTTGTGGAACTTGAGCCGCAGGCCCGCCCGAAAAAAGTGCGGCCGCAAGAAAGGGAACTATGATGGCTAGGTTTCGCATCGGGTTATAATAGACCTTTCTTATCTCGACGCCTTCGATTCCTGGGGGAAGTGCAAGGTTGCCCGCACCGCGCACCGCCTGTTCGCGGCGGTGCGGAAGAAAGACCGGAGCCACGTTTAGTGTACTTTGTCTACAGCCTGCTATTGGGCGTTGCCGCCCTTCTGCTCACGCCCTACTGGCTGTGGCAAGGAATTCGCCACGGCAAATATTTTTCAAACCTGGGGCAGCGGCTCGGCTTTTCGTTCCCCTCGCTCGTCAAACTTCCTGAAGATCGTCTGGGTGCGATTTGGATTCATGCTGTTTCCGTTGGCGAGGCGCTTTCGGGCGTCACGCTCGCCAGACGCTTGAAGCAAGCATACCCCGATCGGCCGCTCGTGGTTTCAACGACGACTCTGACCGGTCAGGCTCTGGCTCGCGAGCGCATGCCCTTCGCCGATGCGATTTTTTATTTCCCCCTGGATTGGGCTTTCTGTGTTCGGCGCGCTTTGGGTGCGGTTCGGCCATCCATCGTCATCGTGCTGGAGACGGAAATCTGGCCTAATTTTCTGCGTGAAGCGCGACGCCGCGACGTTCCGGTTTTGTTTGTCAGCGGGCGCATTTCGGATCGCTCCTTCGCCCGCTATCAACGCTACCTGGGTGTTTTTGGATTTTTCCTTCGGCCATTTTTGCGGAGTGCGCTTGCGAATGCCGCGGCTTTTCTCATGCAGAGCGAACGAGACGCAGAGCGAATTCGCTCGTTGGGAGCCCCGGCCGATCGTGTGCACGTCAGTGGCAATCTAAAATATGACCTGGAACTACCCGCTCCGACACCAATTTCCCATTGGCTTGCCACGGCAGCGCAGCGGGGCGGACGCGCACCGATCATTGTTGCTGGCAGCGTCGTTGCCACTGAGGAGCCGCTAGCGCTCATCGCCTTTGGCACACTCCAAGGCGAGCATCCCAAAGCGCTTCTCGTCCTGGCACCACGCAAACCGGAATGTTTTGAGTCGGCGGCACAGTTCATCGACGAATCCCATCGCAAATTCATTCGCCGCTCGCAACTTCCCATTCCAGCACCTTCGGCAAACGGCGCGCCGCACGGTGAGTTTTCAATTCCCGACGATGTGACCGTCATTCTGCTCGACTCGATCGGCGAGCTCGCTTCGCTCTATCGCGTTGCCGACGGTGCGTTCGTCGGGGGTTCGCTCGTTCCGAGCGGAGGGCACAACATCCTCGAGCCCGCCACATTCGGCAAAATTCCCGTGTTTGGCCCTTCGATGGAAAACTTTGCGGAAATCGCGGAGCGTTTCACCGCAGCCGGAGCGGCCGTGCAAGTCGAGAGTCCTGAGGACGCCGGCGTTGCTTGGATCGAATTTTTGCGCGACCCCGAACGGGCGGCGCGGATGGGCGAAGCCGCTCGCAACCTCGTCGAAAGTAGCCGCGGCGCAACGGATCGAGCCATCGCGGAAATAGGCCGGCATCTTAATCCGGCCGCACGAGAGAACGGATGAATCTTCCACCGCTCGTGCGACTTCTGCTCTGGCCGCTGTCTGTCGTGTACGGCGGTTACGTTCGGCTTCGCGCCTGGTTTTATGCAAAAGGCTGGCTAAAGCAGAAGCGCCTGCGCGGCAAGGTGATTAGCGTAGGCAATTTGACCGTCGGCGGCACCGGCAAAACGCCAATGGTTATATGGCTTGCGGAGAGATTTCTCGCGGAAGGGAAGCGCGTTGCGATTCTCAGCCGCGGCTATCGCGGTTCCGGCGGCACGAGCGACGAGATCGAACTGATGAAGCATCGTCTCCAAAAGAAGGTGATATTTGGTGTTGGCAAAGACCGCTATGCGGAAGGCCATCACATCGAACAGGAACAGCTCATCGACATTTTTCTGCTCGATGACGGCTTCCAGCATCTTCCTCTCGCGCGCGATTTGGATATTCTGTTGATGGATGCGTCACGCCCAGTCCATCGAGCTTCGCTCTTACCTGCGGGGTCTCTGCGCGAACCAGTTTCTGCCATGAGCCGCGCCGACCTTTTGGTTTTTACGCGAGTGTCAGCTCAGGCAGGTACTCTGAAGGCGATTGAAACACTAAACGATTATCCGGTTTTTGCAGCGGTGACGAGCCTCATAGGGTTTCGCCTGCAAGGAGACGCCGCGCTTCTGCAAGTCCACGAGATTGGCACAGGACCGTTTTTTGCCTTTTGCGCGATCGGAAACCCGGACGCTTTCCTTCGTGATCTTCAAAGTTGGAACGTGCCCTTAGCCGGAAAGAAGTATTTCCCAGATCACCACCGCTACACCGCCTCTGATGTAAAATCCCTCGAAGAGGCCGCCCAATCGGTTGCGGCGAAGGCGTTCGTCACCACCGAAAAAGATGTGCACAATTTGCCGGGTATAAAGTTCAAGGTGTTACCCCTGTATGTTGTCGCAATCGACCTGAAAATCGAGCCAGAAGGCGAATTTCAGACCGCCATCGACAGCTTCCTGCAGTTAGAATCTGGGGCCCCTGCATGAAAATCCTCATTCGCGCCACGAATTGGGTCGGCGACGCCATCATGGCTCTGCCCGCTCTGCGCGCCCTGCGCTCGCGCATTTCGGAAGCGCAAATCACCATCCTCGCGCGTCCCTATGTTGCCGCCATTTACAAAAACCAACGAATCTGCGACGACCTGATGTTTGTGGATGACAAAGTAGATGTGTTGAACGAACTCCGCGCCCGGAAATTCGACGCGGCCTTGTTACTTCAAAATGCCTTTCAAGCGGCTTGGCTTGTCTGGCGCGCCGGAATTCCCGAACGCATCGGTTACGCACGCGATGGCCGCAGATTTCTACTCACCAAAGCCTTGCCCGTTCCCAAGTTCGGCGAAATCCCCGCTCATGAGCAGTTCTACTATCTTGAATTGCTCCGTCGCGCGGGCTGGATCGACACTTTGCCGAATGAGACTTTCATCAGACTCGATGTTCCAGAAGAAGCTCACCAGCGCGCCGCTGAATTTCTTTATTCTGCCGGCGCGCAGGCCAACAATCTTTGGGTTGCCATCGGCGCAGGCGCATCCTACGGCTCCGCCAAATGCTGGCCACCGGATCGCTTTGCGGAATTGGCGAATCGCCTCCAAGCGCAGCGGGGCGTAGACGTCATTCTCTTCGGGACATCCACAGAGGCTGCCGTTTCGTCCGCAATCGCCGCCGGCATGCGTCGCCCACCAATCGATCTCACTGGAAAAACGTCAATCGCCGATTTGCCCGCGCTGCTCTCGCAGTGCCATCTTTTCATCGGGAACGATTCCGGTGCCATGCACGTCGCCGCAGCCGTTGGTCTCCCCGTTGTCGCCGTATTCGGACCGACCGATCCCTTCGGCACAGCCCCCGTCACTCCGCGTTGCACCATCGTCCAAGAAAAACCATACTGCAGCCCCTGTTTTCTGCGCCGCTGCCCGACCGACCATCGCTGCATGACCCGCATCACGCCCGGCGCCGTCGAATCCGCCGCGCGCCATTGGATTTCCTCACTGGAGGTGCGTCCTGCCTGAAACCCGCCCGCTGCGCCCCGCCGTTTTTCTCGATCGCGACGGCACCATTTGCGAAGAAGTCGGCTATTTGAATCACGTCAGCCGATTCCGAATCATGCCCCGCGTCGCGGAATCGATCCGCCGTTTGAATGAAGCCGGCTTTCCCGTGATTGTCGTCACGAACCAATCGGGCATCGGCCGCGGCTACTTTCCCGAATCGCTTGTACAATCTGTCCACGAGCTCATGACCCAGCAACTCGCCGCCTCAGGTGCGCATCTAGATGCTATTTACTATTGTCCGCACTCTACGGACGAAGGCTGCAATTGCCGCAAGCCGAACACAGGAATGCTCGATCGCGCCGCTCGGGAGCACGCCATTGATCTGCGTCAATCCATCGTCGTCGGGGATCGCCACGGCGATATCGCGCTTGCTTACCGCGCCGGCGCGCGCAGCATCCTTGTGCGCACCGGCTACGGCGAAGGCGAGTATTTGTGGAACGCCGCTAAGTGGCCAGTTCAGCCGGATTTTGTCGCCGCCGACCTTGCCGACGCCGTTCACTGGATCCTGAGGCCAACGAAATGAAGCGCTCACCATTGACGCACGCGCACTCGGCTTCCGTCGACCTCCTCGCGCTCGCGGACTATGTCGAGCAGTTCTCCTCGAAAACAGTTGTTCTCTTCGGCGATTTCGTCGCCGACGAATATCAGTACGGCGACATTTCCCGCGTCTCACGCGAGGCCCCCGTCCTGATCCTCCGCCATCGCGAGACTCACTTTGCTCCCGGCGGCGGCGCTAATGCCGCCAACAATTTTGCCGCCCTCGGGACACGAGTGTTTCCCATCAGCGCAGTCGGCGATGATCCCGCAGGCGACGCTCTCGTCGCCTACTTCAGGAGTAGGCGAGTGGACGTCTCTGGCATTCTCCGCGTCAAAGGCTGGACGACTCCCACGAAGTCCCGCATTCTTGCGGGCTGGGCCCACACTGTCGGCCAGCAGGTTCTGCGAGTCGACCGCGAGCCTCAATCGCCCATTCCGGAAGCAGTGCACAAAAAGCTCAAGGCAAAGTTGGAATCAAAGCTTCGTTCCGCGCATGCGTTTGCCGTTTCCGATTATGGCTTTGGCGTCGCAGCTCCGTCGTCGGTGCGCCAGGCCATTTCTCGGCAAAAAAGCGCGCCGCCCGTAACGCTCGACGCGCGCCACAATCTTCACGCCTACGCGAAAGCAGGCGTCACCTCAGCCACTCCGAACGAAGCCGAACTCGAGGCTGTTCATCACGTATCCATTGGTCAGAATCTCGCCGAACTGACGCGCGTCGGCGCCGCAACGCTCGCCGAAATGAAACTCCGTGCTCTCCTCGTCACGCGCGGTCGCGATGGCATGGCGCTCTTTGAGCCCGGTGACCGCCTCACACAAATCTCCGTTTATGGCAGCGATCAAGCCGTCGACGTCACCGGCGCCGGCGATACGGTCCTCGCTACTTATACGGTCGCCCTCGCCTGCGGCGCTTCTCCTCTCGAAGCGGCGCATATCGCCAACATCGCGGGCGGCCTTGTCGTGATGAAACGCGGCACGGCCACCGTCACGCGCGATGAACTCCTCGCCGCCATTCGCCACCAAGCTGGTGGCTCAGCCTCCTAAGACATGCGCAACGCCGCATCCAAAATCGTCCAGCGCGAATGGCTCCGCAACAAATTAGCGGAGCATAAAAAGCATGGTCAGCGCATTGTTTTTGCCAACGGCTGCTTCGATACGCTTCACGTCGGCCACATCCGCTATCTCGAAGGCGCCCGCCACGAAGGGGACATTCTCGTCGTAGGAGTGAACGCGGATTTGAGCGTCTGCGCTCTGAAAGGCCCCGGCCGCCCCATCCTCGACGAAAATGCACGCGCTCTTCTCGTCGCCGCGCTTCGCTCCGTCGAGTACGTCGTCCTCTTTAGTGAGCCGAGCGTCGAATCTCTCCTTGAGTATCTCCGACCCGACGTTCACGCAAAAGGAACGGATTACTCGACGGAGACGGTGCCCGAGCGCGCCACCGCCGCTCGTCTCGGCATCCGTGTCGCCATCGTCGGCGACCCAAAAAACCATTCCACACGCGAACTTCTCGAATCCGTCCGCAAGGCTCCGCATGTCTGAGCCGCGCTTCCTGGTCCTGCGCCTCGGTTCGCTTGGCGACATCGTGCATACATTTCCCGCCGTTTCCGCTCTGCGCGAATCCTTTCCAAACGCGGAAATCGTCTGGCTCACGCATCCTCGCTGGAAGATCCTGGTCGAGAGCAGCGGGCTGGCCTCGCAGGTCTGGGCCACGGAAACGCGCTCCATCCATTCGCTGCGCAAAATCATCGACGATCTCAGAAATTCCCGCTGGGACGCCGCGATTGACTATCAAGGCCTCTGGAAATCAGCCGGCCTGGCTTGTTTCGGTGGCATCAAACGTCGAATCGGTTTCTCCTCCGAAACGATTCGCGAATTTGGCGTTCCCATCCTCTACACAGATCGGGTGCGCTGCATAACAACCCATATCGCCGATCAAAATGGTGAGCTCTCTCTGCGCGCGGGAGCGCGCAATCCGGTGGCTCCCTTTACTCTGCAAATTTCGCAGGAAGCGGAAAGAGAACTTCAGGATTTTCTGCACAAGCACGGCCTCGGCCGCTACATCGTCTTGAGTCCAGGCGGTGGCTGGCGTTCAAAATGTTGGCCTCCCGAACGCTTCGCGGAACTCAGCAAAATGATTCGAGACTCCCTAGGCCTCCGCTGCGTGGTGAATCACGGCCCCGGCGAGGATGATCTTGCGCTTGCCATCCGCGATTGCAGCGGTGACGCTGATCCCGTGCCTTACAATGGAGAGCTTGGGCCCTTGATGGCCCTCTTGCGCGGTGCCGCGTGCATCGTCGGCGGCGACACCGGCCCGCTTCATCTGGCCATCGCTCTCGGCACTCACGCTGTCGCCCTCTTTGGCCCCACCGATCCTGCGCGCAACGGCCCCTATCGCACGGACGACATCGTGCTGCGCGCGCTAGGGGCTGTCCGCACGCACAGCCGCGTCGATCAGGTGCATCCCTCGATGTTGCAAATTCAAGTGAACGACGTCTTCGACGCCGTTCGACGCCGCCTCGGAGTTTCTGCTTGAGTTCCGTCGCCGATTTCTTTGCTCGCTGGCGCGTGCGCCTGAGCTACCCTCTCGCCATATTAGTTCTGTGGTTTGCCCGTCCAACTCCCCGCAGCATTCTTTTGGCTACGCCCATTGGTTTGCTCGGCCTCTTGATCCGCGCACGCGCCGCAGGGTATCTTCACAAACAGCAAGTTCTCACCGTCACGGGCCCCTATGGCTACACGCGTAATCCGCTTTATCTCGGCAGCGCTGTGCTCACATTGGCGGCCGCAATTGCCGCACACTCCTGGATATCCGCCGTCCTCGTGTGCGGTTACTTTGCAGTGGTTTATTCGTTCGTGATGCGTCGTGAAGAAGTCGAGCTCCGTCGGCAGCATGGCGCCGAGTTTGATGAGTATGCCCGCGCGGTTCCATTATTTTTCCCTAAGTTTGTGCCTGCGAAGCTATCTTTTGGCGCTGCCGGTGCCTTCTCTTTCGCCCAGTACAAAAAAAACCACGAATACCAAGCGGCCGTCGGCTTTGTTCTACTGCTCGCCGTGCTTCTCGCGATCTGGTGGCTGCGCTTGCGCTGAAGCCGCACTCCCGCTTTTCTCCGGACACGCCACGAAACAGCTCACTTCAATATCTTTTCCGTTTGTCAGAACATGAACCGCTCCGTCGCGGTCCGTCCGCAGAATCCGCACTCCTGCATTTTCCAGCCGCTCGAGCAACTCCTGGTTCGGATGCCCATAGGGATTGTCTTCTCCCGCGCTGATCACCGCCACGCTGGGGTGCATCGCCGCCAGAAATGCCGGGGTCGTCGAGTTCTTGCTGCCGTGATGCCCAACCTTCAATATATCCGCGCGAAGCGCTGCTTCGCCGTTGTCCGCCAGTATCGAACTCTCGACCTGTTTTTCCGCATCTCCCGGCAACATCATGGAGCGCTCTCCATACTGCATATGCAGCACCAAGGAATCGTTGTTTTGCGGCGAAGGTCCGACTTCCTGCGGCGGAATTTCTGGCCACAACACTTCCGCCTCGACGCCGTCCCAAGAAAATGGCTTTCCGTGCATTTCGTGCACAATCGGAATTTTCCGCTCGCGAGCCAGGTTTTCCAGATTCGCCAGCGCCTGCGATTTCACTTCGCGCCCAATCCAAAGTGTGCCGACTCGAAAATTCTCCAGGATCGCCGTCAATCCGCCGATGTGGTCCTGATGTGCGTGCGTCAGCGCCACGATATCCAATTTCTGAATGCCGCGCGACCACAGGTATGGCGACACCGCTTCCTCTCCCGGATCAATGCCATGATGTTCCTCACGCCCGGGAAATCCGCTGAATGCTCCGCCGCCATCAATCAAGAGAGTTCTTCCATGTGGCGAAATGACAAGCAAAGAGTCGCCCTGTCCCACATCCAAAACCGTCAATTCCAACTTTCCCTTCGACCAGCGCGGCGTAAAAGGATAGATCGCAATCACGAGCGCGCTTAGTGCAAGAATTCCAAGCGCGATCCGCGATCCCCATCCGCTCCAAGAGTTGCCTCTCCGCGCCGTCGCGGTCAGAAACACTGCCGCTCCAAGAAACACAAGGACCAGCCACGCAGGCGGCCCTGGGATGCGATAGCTCCACCGCGGAAATAGCGCGAACCACTGCACGATATGCAGCAGCAACAGCGTGACCCACGCCAGCGGTGCGGCCAGCAGTTTTCCCAGGGAAGGCAAAGCCAGCCCACTGCCCAGGGTCAGAAATCCCAACGGCACAACGATGCCTGTGATCGGCACCGCGGCTAAATTCACCAGGGGTGCGCTCAGCGTGACCCGATGAAAATCGCTCGCCATCAACGGCAACATGCCAATCTGCAACGCCAGCGTGATGACTAGCAATTCCCACACGCGAAGGGAGAGGCCGAATCCCCGCGCCAGCGCGTCTGCCACCGTATTTCCCAATCGCCTGGGCAAACGCAAGTCAATCCAACGCGCCATCCCCCGTAAATCGATCCGAAACTGCGCCGCCCGAGGCTCATGAGATCCATCGCGCGTAACATCACGCCAGCCGCGCAATGCGTTTACATAAGGTTGCACCTTTTTCGCGAGCCATGGCGCAGCCAGTCCCGCGATGCATCCAACCGCCAAAAATGTGAGCTGAAAACTTGAATCGCGAACAGCCAAGGGCTTTGCGACCAACAAGATCAGCGCCGCCACCGCAGTGGAATTCAGTAAATCCAGCCGCCGAAAAAATAATCCGCCCAACACGACGATTGCCGTCATCAACGCTGCCCGCAATACCGGTGGCCTCTGTTCCACCACCGCGACGTACGCAAGCAACACGATAAGAGTTGTCAGCGCTGTCCACACAGGCGTGAATCTCAGCGCTCGCCCGATCCAAAACAAGAACACTACCAGTGCCCCCACGTGCAGTCCCGCCACGACCAGCACGTGAAACACGCCCGTTTTCTGAAAATCTGTCGATTCTGTCCGCTCGACGAAACTGCGGTCGCCCAAAAGCATCGCGCGCAAAACGCCGTCAACTTGTGGCCTGCCGGCAAATAGCTTGTCCACCTCGTCTCGCAATCTTCGCCGAGCGTGCGCCAAGAGTGTCGCCGCCGTCAGATGCGCTGCAGCTGTCCGTTCCATCAATTCCGGCGCGCGTAACGAAGCCGTCAAATCAATGTTCTGCTGCTCCAAGTACGCTCGTCGATCGAACGCGCCATCATCTCGATAGACCTGAGGCAGCCTCGCCTCGGCGACCACAACAACTTCGTCTCCCGCATGAACGTCCGGCGCCTCGTGGGTCTCTTCTGGATTCTCAGTAAAACTTACGCGCAGTCCCCCACGCGCCGGCACGAACGAGCCCTCGTACTCCACTCCTGTCAATTCGATCTCGTACCCATACCCCCAGGGCAATCGGGCTGGTTCGTCCCGCAAACGCCCATGCCATCGCAATGGCGTCCTCAAACTCACGCGTCCCGCATTCACGAGCGACAGCACGTAGTCCGCAGGCCGCGGCTGATCTGCGATGCCTGCGCCCAGCGCACCCAGCAGGAACCAACTCAATAGGGAAGCAGAGGCAG
>JBARBE010000285.1:0-4093 GCA_049792735.1 Candidatus Acidiferrum sp. | reverse complement strand
TAATGCGCGGCCCTCGAGGCGAAATCACCGAAGGAAGCCGGTGAGAAACACTCGGCCAAATCGTCGTGATACACCACTCGGTCATCGCGATGGAACGCCAGCTTCGATTCCTCCGCAAAGAGCGGTTTCCACGGAGAGCGATCGTCGGTGGCCTTCAGAAGCGAGGCGAGAAAATCCCTCGCGGGCTTGACACGGTCTGTAGAAAGGGCGGTTTGGCGTTCGTGGAATTGCACCATCTCGCGCAGCATTTGGCGGATGTGCCCCGCGGGGTTTGTGTTGTAGCTGACGAAGGCCACGCCATTTGAGGCGAGATTGGCGCCGCAAATCGCAAGAATCCTTTCCTGTACCTTTGCCGGGACCCATGCGTAAACACCGTGCGCGATGATGTAGTCGAATTGGCCAAAGGCTGGGTCGAGCTCCATCAAATCCAGATTTTCGATGCGAATATTTTTCAGGCCGAGCTGCCGTATTTTTTGCTTTGCGCGCTCGATCGGTTTTGCCGCCAGGTCCACGCCCACAAATTCGCTGCCGGGAAGACCGTAGGCCATAGGAATAAGATTGCTGCCATCGCTGCAAGCGAGTTCCAGCACTCGGCAGCGTTCAACGGCGGGAGGATTCATGCCGAACAGCGTGGCCATGACGGCGAGCCGATCCGGATGCGTTTGCAAGAACGCCAAACTGGGATAGGGAATGGTGTCGTAGACGTTGAAATCCGAACTCGAGGACATGCGTGGTACGTTATCTCTTTTCAGGCGTGCAGTGAACCACGAACTGCCGACGGACAGACTTTTGGTGCCATACCGCGACCGGGCTTGCCAAGCCGACCTCCGCGGTGACGATTTGAGGTACCATCCTTCCCTGCAAATGGCTCGTCTTTCCATTCAGTGGGGTGACAAGGAGAAAGTTTAATGAAGATTTGGCAGCGAAGATTCTTTGCACTGGTTTTTCTGTTCGCATTCGTCGGGATTCTCTCGGGAGCGCTTTTTGCGCAGGACGACGGCGACGCCTGGGCAAAGAAAAAGTCCTCATGGCTTTTGCTGACGCCGGCGCAGCACGCACAGGTGCAAGAGTTTGCCGAGGATTACAAAGGCTATCTGGATGTCGCCAGGACTGCGCTGCTCTCGACGCGCGAGGTAATTCGGCGCGCGCGCGCCGCTGGCTTTACTGAATTCACGAATCCCGACCAAGTGAGACCCGGCGCGCGTTTGATCGTTCCCAATCGCGAGCGCAGCGTGATCCTTGCCGTGATCGGCTCCGATCCCATCGTAGAAGGCTCGCATGTCGTCGGCACCCATCAGGACAGCCCGCACATCGAACTGAAGCCGCGCCCGATTTATCCCGCGGGCGGCTTTGCGCTTTTCAAAACGAAATATTATGGCGGCATCAAAAAATATCAGTGGGCCAACATCCCGCTTGCTCTCGTCGGCCGCATCGACACCGAAGACGGCCGCACCATCAATGTCTCCGTCGGATTGAATCCCGGCGATCCTGTTTTCGTGATTCCCGATGCCGCACCGCACTCTGATTCCGAATTGCGCACGCGCACCTACACCAACGTCCTTCAAGGCGAGGAGCTTGAGCCCGTGATCGGAAGCATTCCCGGCGAGAAAGATTCCGTCGCCGTGGCCGTCACGCAACTCGTCACCTCCACGTACAAAATTAAGGAAGAGGATTTGGTCAGCGCCGAGCTCGCTCTTGTCCCTGCGGCGCATCCCGCCGACGTGGGCTTTGACCGTGGTTTGGTCGGCGCCTATGGCCAGGACGACCGCGTTTCCACCTATTGCGCCACCCGCGCGATCATCGACCTCAAGGGCACGCCGAAATTTACGGCGCTCGCTTACGTCTCCAATTTTGAAGAAGTCGGTTCCGTGAATAACACTGGCGCAGGCTCGCAATTCCTAAGCTCGACCTTTGCGCGCCTCATCGGAGCGCAGCGCGGCTCGGCCTACAACGATCTCGACCTGCGACGCGCCCTCCACAATTCGCAAGTGATTTCCGCCGACGCCACCGACAGCATCAATCCGATTTTCCCGTCGACCTCTGAACCTACGAACTCCGCTCGCGTCGGCTACGGCGTCGCTATCAAGCTTTACGGCGAAGGCTTCAATCCGCCTTCCGAATTTATCGCCAAAATTCGCGCCCTGCTCGACCGCAACGCCATTCCCTGGCAAACGCACATGTACAAAGTGGACGTCGGCGGCGGCGGAACGATCGGCGGCTTCATGTCGCGCGAAGACATGGAAGTCATCGACTTCGGCGTGGGCCTGCTCTCCATGCATTCGCCGTTCGAAATGTCCTCAAAGGTCGATGACTGGAATTTTTATCGCGCCATGAGCGTTTTCTACTCGCAGTGACGCACCAAGGTCTCTCAGGGAAACGCGAATGACCTCTCATTCAAAGGGCACGCGCCCATGAACGCCAATCTCGCCAAAGCCACGGCTGTCGGCGCGCTGGGCGGTTTGCTCTTTGGCTTCGACACGGCGGTGATCGCCGGCACAACGCACCAACTCACTTTCGTCTTCAACCTCACGCCGTCCACCCTCGGCCTGACGGTTTCCATCGCGCTCTGGGGCACCGTCATCGGCGCCATGACTGCCGGCGTTGTCGGCCAAAAATATGGCAGCCGCGAAACCCTGCGCGTTCTCGCGGTCTTTTATGTTCTCTCCGCCCTCGGCTGCGCGCTCGCCTTCAGTTGGCCGGTCCTCGTGGCGTCGCGATTTCTCGGCGGCCTCGGCATCGGCGGCTCCTCGGTGCTCGGGCCCGTCTACATCGCGGAAATCGCGCCAGGAAAATGGCGCGGCCGCCTCGTCGGTCTCTTTCAAATCAACATCGTGGTCGGCATTCTCCTGGCGTACTTCTCGAACTACCGCATCGCGCTGCTCGGGCTCGGTGCGAACGACTGGCGCTGGATGTTCGGCGTTTCCGCCATACCCGCGGCGCTCTTCCTGATTATGCTTTTTGGCATCCCGCGCAGCCCGCGCTGGCTGGCCACGCAGAATCGCCTTGACGAGTCGCGCTCCGTACTCCAGATGATGGGCTCCGCGAATCCCGACGCCGAGCTCCACGAAATCGTCGAGTCCATCCATCTCGAGCGCGCGCAAAAGTCCGAGCCTCTCTTCTCCCGCAAATACCGCTTGCCGATTTTCCTCGCCATCACCATCGGCCTCTTCAACCAGCTCGCCGGCATCAACGCCATCCTCTACTACCTGAACGACATTTTTGCCGCCGCCGGCTTCACCAAAGTTTCCGGCGAGCTCGGCCCCGTCGCCGTAGGCGCCATGAATCTCTGCGCCACGCTCCTCGCCATGACCGTCATCGACAAGCTCGGCCGCAAAACGCTCCTCTTGATCGGCTCGGTTGGCTTAGTCGGCTGCCTCTCGGGACTCGCGGCAATTTTCCTCACGCACAGTCACCAAAACTTGTTGCTATGGCTGCTGATCGCCTACATCGCGTTTTTCGCCATTTCCCAGGGCGCGGTCATTTGGGTCTATATCGGCGAGGTTTTCCCCAACCGCGTGCGCTCCAAGGGCCAGAGCGTCGGCAGCTCCTCGCACTGGATCATGAACGCCATCGTCTCCTGGATTTTTCCGGTACTCTTTGCGCGCTCGCACGGAATTCCTTTCGTCTTCTTCGCCCTAATGATGGTGGTCCAATTCTTCGTGGTGCTTTTCTTTTATCCGGAAACCAAGGGATACACTCTTGAAGAAATGCAGCATCGCCTCGGCATCGAGTGATGTTTCGCCGTCCAACTCCAGCAATGAGCCCCACCCGCTTCCCAAAGCCCGTTCTCATTCCGAGTCTGCCTTCGAAGTTGATTGTCATTCTGAGCGAAGCGAAGAATCCAGAGTCCATTGTCATTCCGAAGCGGCATCCCAAGTCCGTTGTCATTCTGAGTGAAGCGAAGAATCAGGAGTCCACTCTCATTCCGAAGCGGACTCCAAACCACATTGTCATTCCGAAGCGGACCCCCAAGCCTATTGTCATTCCGAGCGAAGCGACCGAAGGTTCCGACCTTGTCGGAAGGAATCTGCTTTGATGCCCTTGCTTTCACCACCCCAATCATGAAACGCGCTCAAGCAATCACTCTCGGCGT
>JBARBE010000284.1:0-4305 GCA_049792735.1 Candidatus Acidiferrum sp. | reverse complement strand
AGACAGAAGCCGCAATTGACGCAGGCGCTGCGTCCCGGGCGGGGCCGCGAGAGAATCGCCATGGGAGCGGGGAACGGATGCCAGCCGAGCTTGCGGGCGCCGCGTTCGAAAAGGACGCCGGAGGATTTTGTGGGGAGAGGCGGCATGGGATAGGGCTTGGAGCGCGGCGGATCGAACGGGCTGGCACCGGCTTCGCCGGAAACGCCGATCTCCCATTCGACCTTCGTGTAGTAGGGCTCGAGGTCGGCGTAGGTGATGGGCCAGTCGGCGAGATCGGCACCGGGAGTGGGACCGAAGCGGCTTATTTCGGTGAAGTCGATGTCGTGGAAGCGCCAGAAATTCGCGGTGAAATGAATGCTCGTGCCGCCCACCAGGCGGCCGTACATGACGGCGCGCTGGAGCTTGGCTTTTTCGTCGGGCGTTTTGCGGAAAGTGTTGGGCTGAAGGTCGGGATGATTGGTGTAAAGATTTTCGGTGAAGACGCTGATTTCGTCGTGCACGAAATCTTTTTCGGTCATGTAAGGGCCCTGCTCGAGCACGACGACGCGGAATCCGCTGGTGGATAATTCCTTGGCGAGAATGCCGCCGGCGGCCCCGGAGCCGATGATGACGAAGTCGACTTCGTCGGTGGTTTTATATTTGGGCTGGTCGATGGTCATGATTTCGTTTTGACTGGGTCGGGCGGATTCGGCTGCCAACCAGGATAGTCCTTGTCGTAATGGCCGAAGGGGGGCTGGAACATGTGGGCGGGATCACGGCCGATGGCTTTCCAGCCGACGGCATCGCGATTGCCGCGGCGATCGGAGTCGGGGTCGATCAGAAAACCGGAGATGGTGTCTACGCGAATGGTTTCAAAGAAAGATTGAGCGGCGCCCCGGCGACGGAGGAACTGCCGCTTGGCTGCATGAGACTGGTCGTCGAGAGATTCGAGGACCTGGTCTTGCTGCTCGGGCGTGGCGGCGGAAAATTTTCCCGTGCCGGGAAACATTTCGCTGACTCTGGCGTGAAGTTCGGGAAGGCCCTCGGTATAAACTTTTTGATTGGCTTTCGCAAAAGTGACGAGAGCGCGGTCTATGAAGAAGACGACGCCTGCTTCGCGAGCGCCGGGCGTGCCGGTGGTGGGGATGATGCGGGCGGAGACGGCTTCGACTTCGGCGGCCTGTTCGGGCGAGAAAAATTCGAAATTGGGAGGCGCGGTGGATTTTGCGGCTGCACGTGCGTGAGCGGCGGCGGAAAGCATGGCCGGCCAGTGCGCAGCGACCCAGGCGGCGGACATGCCGGCCAAACTGTGCGAAAGAAGTTCCCGGCGTGTGAAAGTGTTCTTCATAAATTGACGGCGCAAAGGCGAGCGAAGTGAATGTATGCTGTGGGCGGGACAGGGTCAAGCGGAAACCGCCCAAGCACGCAAGCCATTCCGGCCGATTTGGCCTGCTCGTTTGCGGAATATTGCGGGGCTAGTGTACGATTTCGCTCACGCAGGGGGAAAATCAATTTCCCGATTGGTCGCAGCAAAAGAATGGCTACCTTCACTGGCGCAATAGGAACCGGAAGCAAATGGCTGCTGGACAAGATTGTCGGCGTGCTTGCGGCGACAGGTGT
Source organism: Candidatus Acidiferrum sp. (assembly GCA_049792735.1). GTDB lineage: Bacteria > Acidobacteriota > Terriglobia > Acidiferrales > UBA7541 > Acidiferrum. The sequence goes on along the minus strand of JBARBE010000284.1, from coordinate 2,706 downwards.
CAATCCCAATTTTTTGACGTTTCTCGGTTTGGTGGTGAATTTTATTGCAGCGGCAAATTTTGCGCTGGGCAATTTCCGGATTGGCGCGATTATTATCTTTTTTGCGGGTTTCCTGGATATTTTGGATGGGCAAGTGGCGCGTCGGCAGAATCGCGTGACGGCGTTCGGCGCCTTTTATGATTCGACCCTCGACCGTTATGCGGACATGGCGCTGTACATGGGGCTGCTGGTGTATTACTCGGTGAGCGGGCGGACGCCGTATGTGGTGCTGGCGGCGGTGGCCACGGCGGGATCGGTGATGGTGAGTTATGCGCGGGCGCGGGCCGAGTCGCTCATTCCGCTGTGCAAAGTGGGATTCATGGAGCGGCCGGAACGGATGGTTTTGCTGATCATCGGCGGCATTACCAACCGCATGGGCGCGGTGCTTTGGGTGATTGCGGTGGTTTCGACGATCACGGTGATCGACCGGATTGTGTTTACCTGGCAGGAAACGAAAGCGGGCCGCACGATTCCCTGGATCAAACTCCCCTCGTAATTTACTGCTTCGGAGTTCGGCGACGACGCAAGCTATTAAGTTTGCGGTTTTTCTAATTCTGCTTCAACGGGAGCGGAGATGATTTGGCGCACACGCTCGCGCAACGCCGGCACGTCTTTTTTGGTCATTCCTTTTGTTTCTATGATGTCGTGAAGATGTACGGTGACGGTCGCGGGCCGAAGCATCCAGTGGCCGGTCCGATGCTGTTTGAAGGAGCCGACCAGGCTGACGGGCACAATCGGAATGCCAAGCTGCTGCGCGACGCGGAAACCGCCCTCTTCGAATTGATCGACGTGGCCGTCGCGAGTGCGTTTCGCTTCCGGAAAAATGATGAGGCTGGTTCCGCTGTCGATGGCGTCCTGCGTGAGGCGCCACATGCGCTTGAGATCGGAGGGGCGGCGCACATCGGGAACGGGAACGTTGCCGAAGCGCTTCATCAGCCAGCCGTAGGCCGGGATTTTGAAATGGGATTCGAGTTCCCAGCCGCGGACATATTGAGGAATGGCGCAGTAGAGCAAAAAGGGATCGAAAAGGTTGACGTGATTGACCATGAAGAAACAAGTGCGCTGGGGATCGAAGCCTGGCGAGCGCACAGCTACTACGCTGACGCCCGAGAGATAAGCGATGCGGCGGCAGAAGCTGCGCTGAAGCCAGTCGTGCTTGTGCGGGTCCAGGAAAATTCCGAGCAGAACGAGCAGCGGCGCGACGACGAAGAAATGCAGGCCGCTGAGAATCCAAAGAAACGCACTGCGCAGGGCAAGCAGTCCGCGCTTCATATATAGATGTCCACGGCGGCGGGAATAACGTCTAGCGCAACACACTCGAGAGCGGCGATTTCGCCGTCAATCAGGACATCGACGGGAACTTTGATGCCAAATTCGATGTGGCGGACAGCGCGGCGCGAAGCTAATGGATGCTCGATGTGGGTGCCGTCATAGAGCCTGGGCAACATGCGCAGCAAACCAATTCGACCGATCGGGCCCCAGCGGACAAATTCGATCAATCCGTCCGTGGGATCGGCTTGAGGAGCGATGAGCATCGTGCCGCCGGTGAATTTGCTGTTGCTGAAAGAAAGAAAGAGACAGCGAGTTTCGTTCCACTCTTTGTCATCGTCGCAGCGCAAGCGAAACGCACGGCGACGCAATTGGATGACGCGCACAAAAACGCCGAGCAGGTAGCCGAGATAGCCGAAGGGCTTGAAATAGCGATTGGTGAGGGAGCCGACGTCGGCGGTGAAGCCAAGGCTGAGAAGATTGAAGGAGTAGATTTTGCCTTTTGTGTGCGTGAGGCGCAAGAGGTCGACAGGCCGCTTTCGGCCCTCGATCAGGGCTCGAAGAGAGGCTTCGGAGCCGTCCTTCGCAAAATCACGGAGAAACGAATTGCCAGTTCCGAGCGGCAGGAAGCCCAGCTCGATACGTTCTTTCCCGTCGGCGCGTTCGTAAACGCCATTTAGGATTTCATGCGCGGTGCCGTCGCCGCCCACGGCGATGAAGCGGCGATAGCCTTGCTCGTACGCTTCGCGTGCAAGCTCGACGGCATGGCCGGGCCCGGTTGAGGCCACGACGTCAACCTTCAAACCTTTTTCGCGCAGACCCGCCAGGGCGGGCCCGGCGAGTTTGGCCGAGCGGCCGCCACCGGCGGCGGGGTTGACGATGGCGAAGAAGTGCTGCTTCAAAACCAGACTAGCTCCTCAAGCGAGATGATCTGTCTCACAACGGCAAAAATGCAGCTGCGCGGTCGAGCTTTGCAAGTTGTTCCGCAAGGGCGTTCCGCTTTATTTTCAGCGAAGCGGTGCGCGGAAAATCTTCGTTATACAGGACCACGCCGTGAATGCGCTTGTAATTCAGAAGCTTGTTGTTGCGCGCAGAAATGTCGCGTCGGAGATCCTCGGAGTAAGTCTGGCCGGGCTCGAGATGGAGCGCAAGCAAGAGCTGTTCGCCAACCATCGTGCGCTGCGGCCAGATGTAGTTGGCGGCGAAGACACAAAATTCCTTGACGGGAAGGCTTTCGAAAACCGATTCGATGTCTTCGGGATAAATATTCTTGCCTTCCTCGGTGACGATCATGTTTTTCTTGCGTCCGAAGAGTTGGAGATGGCCTGTGGGGTCGAAGCGGCCGAGATCGCCGGTCATCAGCCAGCCGTCGACGATGGTTTCGGCGGTCAGCTCCGG
>JBARBE010000283.1:0-2302 GCA_049792735.1 Candidatus Acidiferrum sp. | reverse complement strand
GGACAGCGGGAACCGGCATCCTCCTTTTCCTATTACTTCCCATCGGTTCTGAGCACGCACGTCCCACTCATGCATCTCGTTCACCGTGCTTCTTGCGCACCGTGCAGAATGGCTACGGCGCGGTCATTCTGCCAGCGCTCGGTCGTACATCACGACCTCGTTGGTCACCACGAACAGGTTCGAGGTGCCCGCGCCGTATCGCTCGACGCCGCCGGCGTACATCTCCCACACCTGCGGGTCGGCAAAGAACTCGCTGACTCCCTCGACGGTCTCGAACCAGTACTCGGCCACGCCGTCAAAAGGCAGCTTCGCATTGCCCCAGTCCCCCGTCCGGTCCGCGGTGTTCCGCGTGTAGCCGCGGACCAGGTCCGCCCGCGGCAGGCTCAGCACCCGGTCCGCGTGCCGGGCCCAGCGGGCCGGAAAGCCCCCGGGGCCGCCCGACGCCGTGTTCCGGACGAATAGGGTGGCTTTGACGGTCCCGCCGCCCGGCTTGACGATCACCTCCCGCGTGTGCAGCGCGAACGCCGAGACGTAATCAGAAAAGGTCTCGATCTCGTCGGCGCTCAGCCTGGCCCGGTCCTCCGGGTCGGCGGGGGTGGCGTCGCCGCGGAACCAGATGTCCGCGACGCCATCGTAGCCTTCAACCGCCCACGGGATACCGAGAGACGGCGGCAGCACATCGCAGTAGGCGCATCGCTGGATCGCCGACCAGCGGGCCAGCCCCATCGAGAACGCGGCGTGCTGGCGCCACCGCCGCATGAACTGCTCCCGGCTCAGTCGCGGGTTTCGCCGGGCCAGGTAGATCAGCTTAGAAGCGGACACGTGTCCCGTCCTTTCCTGCGGCGGAATGGGTCAGGCCTTGATGAGCCCGCAGGCGGCAAGCGAGTATTCGATGGCCTGGAGCAGACCGTCGACGTGCTCGTCCGTCATGGGCGCGCTCAGCGTGCCCGCGTGGGGCGACATGAGGATGTAGCCCTCGTTGTAGAGCGCGATCAGGACGTGGTTCATGAGAACCCGGTCTGAGGTCATCGCGGTGAGGAAGTCGACGACCGGGACCGGGGTCCAGTGCAGGGCAAAGAAGTGGCCGGCGCCGGTCGCCTGCAGGGGGACATCGTGCTTGGCGGCGATCTCGCCGACACCGGAGCGGAGCCGGTCGCCGAGGGCGTGCAGGTGCCGGTAGATATCGTCGGTCAGGGTGTCCAGGACGGCGACGGAGGCGGCGAGGCAGAGCGGGGCACCGCCGACGGTGGAGGCATGCCGGACGGGCGGGTTGCCCTCGTGCAGTCGGTTGTCCATGAGGCTCATGATCAGTTCGGTCCCGGCGAAGGCGCCCAGCGGGGTCCCGCCGCCGATGGCCTTTCCGAAGGTGGTGATGTCGGACTCGATGCCGAACGCGCCCTGGATGCCGGCCGGGCCGTAGGGGAAGGTGACGACCTCGTCCATGATGAAGACGATGCCGAGGCGCCGGGTGATGTCCCGCAGCGCCTCCAGGTACTCCCGGCTGGCCGGGATCATGCCGCTGCCGCCCATCATGGGCTCGATGATGATGCCGGCTAGTTCGTCGGCGTGGGTCTCGATGGTCTTAAGCGAAGTCTCGGTGTCGTTGTAAGGCAGCAGGACCACGCTGTCTTCGGTGCCGGGGATCAGGCCTTGCGGGGTGACGAAGGGGTCCCGGGTGCGCATGTTGACGATCATCGAGGCGTCGTGGACGCCGTGGTAGCCGCCGGCGATCTTGGCGATCTTCGGTCGGTGAGTGTAGGCGCGGGCGAGCCGGGTGGCCATCAAGGTGGCCTCGGTGCCGGAGGCGGTGTACCGGATCATATCCAGCCAGGGGAACCGGGCGAGCAGCCGTGAGGCGGCCTCGTAGCCCAAGTCGGGGTCCGGGATGCAGAAGGTGGGGCCCTTCGCGAGCTGGGCGGCGATCGCCGCGGTCACCGCGGGGTGGTTGTGGCCGAGCGGGTACAGCCAGTCCCCGTAGACGAGGTCGACAAGCTTGCGGCCGTCGGCGTCCCACACGTGGCAGCCGTCCCCGCGGGAGATGTAGAGCTGATAGGGGAAGCTCTGCGTGATCCCGCCGGGCACGCCGGCCGGCATTAGCCGGGCGTGGCGCTCGAAGGCCTCCCCGGATCGCGGCGAGAGCTTGCGATAACGGGCTTCGATCCGGGAGGCGGCTTCCGGGGAGACCGCGAAAACCCTGGTGTCGTTGTCAGCGCTCATCTTTCCGTCCACCTTGAGGTCACGGGCCGGAGACCTATCGGGTAAGGATGATTTGGAAGCTCGGCCAGCCGGCAGATAACCGGGC
>JBARBE010000282.1:0-2333 GCA_049792735.1 Candidatus Acidiferrum sp. | reverse complement strand
GGCTCGTGGGCGCCTACCGTTGTATCTGGCACGTCGCCTTTTCGGCCTTTGACGCGGTCGTAGACGCTGATTTGGCTGACGGAGCCGAGCGCTTCGTTGTAGAAAGTCGGGACGCCAAGCGCGGTGAGTAATTCCTCATTGAACCTTCGCAGGTTCTCAAGATGCGTGGCTAGCGCCGGCAACTTCACGCCGTCATCGGTCAGCAAGAATTTCTGGTAGCCGGCGTCCCAGAGACGTGTGAATCGCCCTTTCAGCATAATGGTTGGCACGACCGTCATTTGATACATGTCATCGGTGCCTTTGCGGAACTCTGCGCCGCTGCCATATTTTTCCACGCGCACAACGCCGCGCGTGCTGCCGACGGCAAAGCCGAGCGCCGCAAGGCTTTCGATTTGCTTGGGTGTAAACCGCTCTTCGACATTCCACATGGGACTCCTAGCCTAGTAAATGCGCGGCTTTCTGTAAAGCGGTGTGCTGCAAAGGAGTTTGAGAGGCAGAGCACCGCAATCAAACGAGCAGGGCGGAATTTCTCCTATGTTTTGTCTTGGGACCAGGAACGTTCCCAGGTGCGCCACAAGGAGACGTCGCCGAGGCCCAGTTGATTCCACCATAGGTCCAGCATCTTTTGATCGAGACGCAGAATGCCTTCACGCGTTACGCCGGCGGGCGGCGGAACGAGCGTTGCCAAGCGCTCGTAAACGCGGCCGCGGTCCGAATCGTCGACGCGAACGAGAAGGTGCCAGACGGTTAGCGCGTCGCGCGGACGGGATTCCGCGAGGATCTGGCTGAGTTCTGCGCTCCGCTCTTGCGGAGTCAGGGTGGCAAAATCAAAGCTGGACAACGCTTCGCGAAACGATGTGGAAGCATCTTCAAAATATGGCGTGCCAGGGCCAACTTTGGGCTGTGTTGCGCAAACCGCGCCCGCGGGGATAAAGGCTTCGCGACCGTCGAGCTTAAAACCGACCCAACCGAGCGTGGTGCGCAGAAGACCGGCTCCAGAATCGTCCACATGCAGCGTGTAACGGCAGCCCAAGTCCACGGCGATGGCGGAGGGCGTGTCCACGGTAAACTCGCCTGGAGAAGCCCAGATGAATGCGTGAATGGTGCCGCGATCAAGCGAAAGCTGACTGTGTCCGTTTCTGCCGGCCGTCAAACGCAATTGCGTATTCGGTTCCACGTCCACCGTGCCGATGTCCGCAGCTGAAATCGTGGCTTGCGAATGACTATCCGTGACAAGTGTTTCGCCAACGCCGAGCCTGTTCGCGTTTGTATGCTTCGAGGTTGCGTTCGCTTCCACTTCCGGCGTACCCGCGATGCGTTCGACGTCCCATCCGGTGCTGGGAGTTGTGCGGGGCTTCTGGCTCCATCGAAGAATCCCGATCGCCCCAATCAACAAGATGATCGCCGTTGCAGCTGCGAGGCGGAATCTGAGGGACGAATGCATGGGCAGAAATCGCCACGACGACCGCTGGGCCGAAGCCGGAGAGATCTCAGGAAACTTCAGGGCCTGGCCCCTATGGCGGAACGTGGCGAGGCTCTTTTCTAATTTTTCAATTTCCGGGTCCGGTTCGCCTGAACCGTCCCAGAGATAAGCGTCGTTCATGGTTGATTCCCTTTGCGCAATGCGTTCTTATCCTGTGCCGCCGAAGTTCGGGCGGCGCGGCCACTCTGCTGAATCGAACCACCGGGCGCTCCCTGGTTTAGCTTCGCGCGAAGCTGCTGCATGCCTCGGTGCAAATTAACGCGCACGGACCCGGGAGTCAGGCCGGTGCGAGCGGCAATTTCCGGTCCCGTCATGCCCTCCACTAAACGTAATATCAGCGTTTCGCTATAGGCTTCCGGGAGCTTGCGAACAAAGGCCAAGATCACCGCCGCCTCTGCCTCGGGAACACTGCTTGGTGCAGGTAATTCTGGTTCCTCTTCGGAGAGGCTGTCGGTCAGCGAAGCCACGGATCTGGACTGCCGGTAATGATCATTGGCCCGGTTGCGCGTGATGGCTGCCAGCCACGGCCCGAACCGGGCGACGTCGCGCAGATGACCTAGCTTGGGTAGCGCACGCAGAAAAACGTCCTGAACAAGGTCATCCACCTCGTTTGGGGGAACTCGCGCGAGCAAAATACCGTGAACCATGCGCGCGTACCTTGCGTAGAGCGCACCAAAAGCCGCACGGTCGCCCTCGCGTGCAGCCAGCACGAGCGAAGAATCGTCGGAAGCTTGGGGAGGAGGCGAAGTGCTCACCGCTCGACAGTCCCTGATTGTAAGCCGCGAGTCAACTAAGGTTCCACTCCCTGCGCTTCGGAGTGCGGATATCATTTCGGAGAGCAAGACGCCAA
>JBARBE010000281.1:0-1838 GCA_049792735.1 Candidatus Acidiferrum sp. | reverse complement strand
GGGTTACCCAGGAGTCGATCCGGACAATCGTATTGTCTATATTGGCGGGCCTCATTCGAATCCCGAGTTCCAATACTGGAAAGCGCGGGCGAAGTCCTTTAGTGGGATGGCCGCGGTCGAGGACGGCGGGATGCGTCTCGTTCTCCAGGATGATTCCGGCAATTCGGAGACCTGCGACGTCACTCAACTGAGCACCGATGCGTTCCAGGTACTCCGTGAGAGGCCGATCATCGGAAGGGATTTTGCGCCTTCCGATGGAGTACCGGGAGCCCCTTCGGTGGCCTTACTCAACTACGCCTTTTGGGAGAGGCGGTTCGGTAAGAACCCCTCGGCAATCGGAAAATCCTTCCGACTCGGCGACAAGCCCGTTACCGTCGTCGGCGTGATGCCGCGGGGCTTCACCTTCCCGACTCCCCGTGTGGATTTTTGGATTCCGATCGTCCTAGATTCGGCCTTCCAGCCGTACTGGTTCACGTTCGGCCGCTTGGCAGAAGGAGCCACTCCTGAAAGCGCCCAGGCGGAAATGGACACTATTGGATTCCCCCCGGACAGTTCTAATCCGTTTACACGCAAGGATCTTCTTCCGCGAGTGCGCAGCTTTGGAGAGCAGTTCGTGGGCGACAATGCCCGTGAGCTTTATTGCGCAATATGGTGGGCTGTCGGATTCGTGCTTCTGATCGGCTGTGTCAACATTGCCAATCTTCTTTTGGCTCGCGCGATCGGCCGCTACCGCGAGATCTCTGTACGCATCGCACTGGGGTCCGGAAGGTGGCGGATCATCCGGCAACTCCTCATCGAAAGCCTGATGCTCGCATCCATCGCAGCCGTACTCGGGTGGTGCATTGCTCTGGTCAGCGTGCAACTTTATCAGCGCATTGAATCTCCACCGGGTTACTACAACCAATACCGCTACTTTCTGGATTACCGCGTATTCCTATACCTGGTCGCAATATCGATTGTTGCGGGACTCCTGTTCGGTCTGGCGCCCGCCGTTCGGCTCTCTACACTCGACGTCAACAGCACGCTGAAGGACGGCAGCCGAGGCGCAAGCGGTGGCATAACTGGGAAACGTTTGTCTGCACTTCTGGTTTCGGCTGAAATCGCGGTTACAATCGTGCTGCTCGCAGGCGCAGGGCTGATGGCTCGCAGCTTTCTAAAGCTCTACACGGAAGACATTGGCGTCAACACCCCCAACATTCTCGTGGCCTCGGTACGGCCGCCCGCTAAGCGTTATCCCGACGCTCAGTCCAAGATCGCCTTCTTCGATCGTCTTACTACGAAACTGAAGGGCCTCTCGGGCGTGGATTCGGTGGCGTTAGCTAACTGGCTTCCTGGACTCGATGGTCCCCGTCTGCCTTACGAAATTGCCGGATCTACTGCTGTTGATGAGCAGCATCGTCCCATGTCATTTGTGATCGCGATCACGCCGGATTATTTTCGAACCTTGGGCGCTGCTGTGATCTCCGGCCGGAATTTCAATGATTTCGATCGAGCGTCCTCGCCTCCCGTAGCGTTGGTCAACCAGTACTTTGCAATCGCGCACTGGCCGGGAGCTAACCCGTTCGGGAAGCGTTTTCGTCTCTTCGACGGCCGGAATGCAGATGCTTGGCGGACGATTGTTGGCGTCACATCCAATATTGTTCAGGCAAACCCGAGCACCGGCATATCTCTTGATGAAGTAGTCTACCTCCCGTACCAGCAAAGACTGAGTGCCTCGATGAGTATCCTCGCGCGAACTCGGGTCCCTCCTGGTAGTCTCGCGTTATCCGTGCGCCGTGAGATCCAGGCAATGGATTCGGATCTGGACATCGGAGCCGGCACCGGAGGAGGCGTACTGG
>JBARBE010000280.1:0-6258 GCA_049792735.1 Candidatus Acidiferrum sp. | reverse complement strand
CTGGCCGGTCCGGAACGCCGAAGCCATCGCCGCCGCGGTCGGCGCGCTCGCGGGGCGGGCGGCCGCGGTGGTGGGTATGTCGCTCGGCGGGCTCACCGCGATCCGCCTCGCCGCCATCCGTCCCGAGCTGGTACGCCGCCTGGTCGTGGTGGACGTCACCCCCGGGGTGACCGCGGCGAAGTCCGCGCCGATCGCGGAGTTCGTGCAGGGTCCGGAGGTATTCGGCTCGTTCGATGAGCTGCTTGAGCGCACGCTCAAGTACAACCAGTCCCGTTCGGTCAGCTCGTTGCGGCGCGGCGTGCTGCACAACGCCAGGGAACTGCCGGACGGCCGGTGGGCCTGGCGCTACGACCGGCTGCGCCCGCCAGGCGACCAGCTGGACTTCACCGCCCTGTGGGCCGACCTGGCCGCGGTGACGGCCCCGGTCATGCTGGTTTGCGGGTCGGCGTCCGGCGTGGTCAGCGACGAAGACAGGGCGGAATTCCGGCGCCGGCAGCCGTCGGCGCGGCTGGAGACGGTCGACGGCGCGGGCCACTCCATCCAGGGCGACCGGCCGGTCGAACTGGCCGCGCTGATCGACGACTTCGCGTTCGGCGGGGCATAACTCCGACGGTCAGCGCATCGCGAGCAGCCGGTTTCGCGTTCTGGCGATCCAGGCGTCGTAGTCGGTCGCCTTGCGCAGGAACGAGTCACCGACCCGGGGATGCGGCAGGATCAGGAACCGCTCGGCATCCATCGCCTCGAGCACGGTGCCTGCGACGTCCTCCGGCATGAGCACCTCACCCAGCTTGCCGCCGTCCGGCGGCGCGGTGGACTGATCGTCGTGCGGCCGGCCGAACATCCCGGTGTAGACCGCGTTCGGGCACAGGCAGGAGACCCGGATCCCCTGGTGCCCGTAGTTCAGCGTGAGCCACTCGGCGAAACCGAGCGCGCCGTGCTTGGTCATCGTGTAGCCAGGGCCGGACGGGCCGGTGATCAGCGCCGCCGACGAGATCGTCTGGAGCAGATAGCCCTCGCCGCGCTCGAGCATCGACGGCAGCACCGCGCGCGCCGCCCAGACGTGCGCCATCATGTTCACGTCGACGATGCGCCGCCAGGCATCCACCGGCTGACTGAGGTCGCCCGGCGCCGGGTCAGTGAACCCGGCGTTCGAGCAGAAGACGCCGACCGGCCCGAACGCGTCCTCTGCGGTATGCACCAGGCCTTCGATCGCGTCCGGGTCGCCGACGTCACAGCCGACGCCCACGCCGCCGATCCGGGCGGCTACCTTGTGCGCCAACTCCGCGTCGATGTCCGCGACGACCACGCCGCGAGCGCCTTCGGCGGCGAACCGCTCGGCGAGCGCCCGCCCGATCCCGCTAGCCCCGCCTGTCACGATCACGGATTTGCCGGCGACCTTCATCCGCTTACCACCATCCTCCTGGCTCGACTCACCATGATATAACTAACTTGTTCAAATGATTTAGCTCTGTAGGCGCCTGGTCAAGCCCGGTCAAGGAGGAAGCCATGCCCATCCGGTTCGCAGGAGACGGTGTCACCCTCACCGCGGACGCCGAAGGCACCTGGTCCGGCCCCGCGGTCCTGCTGCTGCACGGCGGCGGGCAGACCCGGCAGTCCTGGGGAGGCACCTCGCAGGTGCTCGCGGACGCGGGATTCCTGGCCCTCACAGTGGACCAGCGCGGGCACGGCGAGAGTGACTGGGCGGCCGACGGTGACTACGGCATCAGCGCCTACGCCCGGGATGTCCGCGCGGTAGCCAGCCAGCTAGGGCGCCCGGTGGCGCTGGTCGGGGCCTCACTCGGCGGCCTCGCCTCGCTGCTCGCCGTCGCCGAGCCGCCGCACGTTGACGCGACGGCGCTGGTGCTGGTGGACGTCACGCCGCGGATGCGCCAGGACGGCAGGGACCGGATCGGGGACTTCATGCGGGGCAAGCCGGAGGGCTTCGCCTCCGTAGAGGAGGCGGCCGACGCGGTCTCCCAGTACCTGCCGGACCGCCCCCGGCCCAAGGACGTGAGCGGTCTGCGGCGCAACCTGCGCCCGGGCCCGGACGGGCGGCTGCACTGGCACTGGGATCCGAAGTTCCTCGACTCGCGACTGCAGGACGACACCGGCAACCCGGCGCGCTTCGAAGACGCGGCCGCGCGGGTGGCCGTGCCGATGCTGCTGGTCCGGGGCGGCAACAGTGACGTGGTGGGCGCCGACGAGGCCGACGCACTGCTGCGGGTGGCGCCGCAAGCGCAGGCGATCGACGTCGCGGGGGCCGGGCACATGGTCGCCGGCGACCGCAACGACGTCTTCTCCTCGGCGGTCGCCGACTTCCTGATCAAGAACGTGCGCGCGTAGCCGGAGAGGCCAGACCCATGGAGCTGACGCGGGCCACGCTGATGCTCGACGGCGGCCGCACGCTGATCACCTGAAGGACTGAGGAATGACGCACGTAGCACCTGTCCCCGTCGAGCTGGCAGCGCCCGAGAGCGTTGGCATCGATCCGCACCGGCTCCGGCTGTTCCTCGACCGGGTCCGGCTCGAGGTAGACGAAGGGCCGCTGCCGTCGGCGCAGGTGGCGGTCGCCCGCGACGGGCGGCTCGTCGCCTTCGAGACCTACGGGGACGCCACACCGGACAAGCGGTACATCCTCCAGTCGGTGGGGCGCACGGTCGTCGCAGCGGCGGTCTGGAAGCTGATCAGCGACGGGCTGCTCGAGGTGGGCGAGCGTGTGGCCGACATCATCCCCGAGTTCGGCGCGAACGGGAAGGACATCGTGACGGTGGGACAGGTGCTGACCCACACCGCGGGTTTCCCGTTCGCTCCGCTCGGCTATCCCAAGATGCTGGACAGGCGCAAGCGCCTGGAGGCCTTCGCCAAATGGCACCTGGACTGGGAGCCAGGATCCCGCCTGCAGTTCCACCTGACCGGGGCGGCATGGCTGATCGCGGAGATGACCGAGCGCAAGGCGGGCATGACGTTTCCCGAGTACCTGCGCACCGTCATCGTGGAGCCGCTCGGTCTCGGGTTCCTGCTGCCCGTCCCCGCCGACCGCTTCGAGTCCGCCCTGGCCGTCCCGGTAGCCACCGACCGGACCGCGGACGACCAGGAACCCGACCCCTGGGGCCCGTGGTACCTGGCGAACCCCCAGGTGCTCGCCGCGGGTGAGCCCAGCCACTCGATCGCGGGCACGGCGGCCGACGTCGCCCTGCTGTTCCAGGCCCTTGTCCACTCAGGGCTGTGGCGCCGCGAGGTCATCGCCGAGGCCACCAGGATCCACGTCTCGGACAAGCCGTGGGGGGAGAAGATCTACGGCGGCAGCGACGAGGTGGCCAACCTCGGCCTGTTCTGCACGGTGAGCGGCGAGATCGGCGGGCCCTGGACCCCGCGCACCGGCTCGGCGGCCACGTTCGGCAACGGCGGCGCCCCCTGCCAGCTCGGCTTCATGGACCCCGACGCCGGCACGTCGTTCGCCTTCCTGACCAACGGCTACCCGCTCGCCGGCTACGACTACTCGCCCCGCGGCCGCAACCTCAGGATCAACATCGGCAACCTAGGCAACGACCTGATCGGCTAACCGGCCTTGCCACCGCGGCGGTCTCTTCTCGGCGAAGGCCAGCGGGCCTTCCAGAGCATCGGCGCTGTCCTTGATCCACTCGAACGCGGCCTTACTCAGCGCCCAGGCGTCGTCCTCGGCCAGCCGCGCCCCTTCGTTGATCACCCGCGTGCTGGCGGCTACTGAGCGCGGCGCGTTACGCGCGAGTGCCTGTGCGAGGGACAACGTGTGCTTGAGCACGCTGCCGACGGGCACGACGGAGTTCACCAGGCCCCAGCTCAGCGCCGTGGCGGCATCGACCGGCTCGCCGGTCAGCGCCATCTGCAGTGCCCGCCGCGGCCCGATCACGTGCGGCAGCCGGACCAGGCCGCCGCCGGTCGCGAGGACGCCGCGCTTTACCTCGGGCAGGGCGAACAGGGCCTGCTCCGAGCAGACGGCCAGGTCACAAGACAGCACGAGCTCGAGTCCTCCGCCGTAGGCCAGGCCGTTCACGGCGGCGAGGACCGGCTTAGCCGGCCGGAACCCGAGGGCCCGGGTGATGGCCCCGGCGCCATCGCCCATGGACGGCCCGGTGCCCAGCATCGCCTTGAGGTCGGCGCCGGCGCAGAAGGCACGGTCTCCGGCGCCGGTGATGATTCCGGCCTGCACACCCGGGTCGGCGTCTAGCCCGACGAGTGCCGCGCCAAGCGCCCGGCCGAGTTGCGGGGACACGGCGTTCAGCACGCCCGGCCGGTTCAGGGTCAGTACCCGGACCGGCCCGTGGTCCTCAATCAGCAGGATGTCTGCGCTGTCCCCCATCGCGGATCAGTCGGGCAACGGGGCAGGGTCGGCAGGGATGTCCGGATCCCACGGGGCGAAGTGCGGCGGGCGCTTGTCGAGGTAGGAGCCGATGCCCTCCTTGAAGTCGCCGTGCGGGCGCATCACGTCGTACCACCACCGGAAGGCCATCAGCCGCGCGTCCTCGTGCGTGCTTTCCTGCGCCTCGTATACCTGCTGTTTCATCACGCCCATGGAACGCGGCGAACTGTTCGCGGCCAGGCCGCGGGCGTAGGTCAGGGTTTCCTCCATCAGCATGTCGCGGTCGAAGATCCGGTCCACGAGGCCGATCGCCAGGGCTTCTTCGCCTTGCACGACCCGCGCGGAAAACAGCAGGTCCAGGGCCTTCGACACGCCGATGACGCGGGGCAGCGACCAGGCAAGCCCGTGCTCAGCCATGATCCCGCGCTGGCTGAACGAGGTCGTCAGCTTGGCGGTCGCCGACGCGAAGCGCAGGTCGCAGTTTATGGCCGCGACCAGGCCGATCCCGGCGCACGCCCCGTTGATGGCGGCGATGACCGGCTTGCGAATCGTACGGGGCAGCGTGATCGGATCGCGCCGGTGCGGCCATGTCGTGGTGCCGCTTGTGGCCTGATCGGACAGGGCGCCCGCGTCCAGTCCGGGACAGAAGCTCTTGCCGGCGCCCGTGACGACGATGACCCTGACCGCGGGGTCCTCGCCGCATTCGCGCAGCAGCCGGTAATACTCCTGCTCCATCGGCACCGACCACGCGTTGTTGCGCTCGGGGCGGTTGAAGGTGAGCACGGCGACCCCGTCGGCGACTTCTTTTGTGACGAGCGGTTCCGCGGCGTCGGGTGTGGTCATGACGTCTCCTCGGTTAGTGGCCGCGCGGCTCTTTCGGCAGGCCGAGCACGGATTCGGCCAGGATGTTCCGCTGGATCTCGGAGGTGCCGGCGTAGATGGTGCCCGAGATCGCGGTCATCCACGTCCCGGTCCACGAGGCCGGCGAGTTGGGCGCGTCGGGATCATCGGTCCGGTAATGCCTGATCGGGCTGCGCCCGGTTGGCGTCATCGCCGCGGCGCCGAGCAGCGTCACCGCGAGGTCGGTGACCTGGCGGTGGTGCTCGCTCCAGTACAGCTTGGAGACCGAGGCGTCCCGGCCGGGCACTTCCCCCTTCAGCCAGCCGGTGAGCGTCCGCCAGCCGAGGTATTTCATGATCTCCGCCCGGGTGTAGGCGCGGGCGAGTTCGTCACGCACCACCGGATCGGTGCTCAGGCCCCGCTCCCGCGCCAGGGCGATGAGCCGTTCTACCTCGGCCCCGAAGTAGATCGGGTTCGTCGCCGCCTCGTCGCCGCGTTCCAGCCCCAGCAGCGCCATGGCCGCCTTCCATCCTTCGCCAGGGCCGATCACCACGTTGTCCAGGGCGGTGCGGGCGCCGTCAAAGGTCACCTGGTTGAAGGCGCCGGCCCCGGACATCATCCGTATCGGCCTGACCTCGATGCCGGGCTGGTCCATGGGCACGAGGAGCATGGTGATGCCCCGGTGCCGCTCGGCCTCCGGGTCGGTGCGGGCGAGCAGGAAGATCCAGTTGGCGGTCAGCGCATCTGATGTCCAGATCTTCTGCCCGTCGATCACCCACCCGTCGCCCTCCAGCCGCGCCCTAGTGCGCAGCCCGGCGAGGTCAGAGCCCGCTTCGGTCTCAGAGAAGCCCTGGCACCAGCGGTGTTCGCCTCTCACGATCCGCGGCAGGAAGTAGCTTTTCTGCTCGTCGGTGCCATACCGGAGCAGCAGATTGCCGATCATCTTGATGCTGAAGTTGTCGTTGCGGCCGTTGAACGGTACGCCGGCGGTGGCGAGTTCCTCGACCAGGATGACCTGCTGGAGCCGGGACAGCCCGGCGCCGCCGTACTCGGGCGGCCAGCTCGGCGTCAGGTAACCC
>JBARBE010000279.1:0-2416 GCA_049792735.1 Candidatus Acidiferrum sp. | reverse complement strand
GGATGCTCGTGGGGGCGTTGCGAAGGAATTTCAGCAGGTCGACATGTTCCGAGGGCCTAATTTTGCCTGTCAGCACGAGCGTATTTCCAATAGCCTGCACTTTGGCCCGGCCCGTCAATCCCTTTTCCACGAGGATTTCGTCGATCCGTCCCTTGTATTCAGCGGCTGCCGGACTTACAACTAGCTCTGTCTTCTTAGGCGCTGGCTTTTCCGCACTCGGTGCTGGTGGTTTCTTTTCCGGCGCGGAGCCTCCGGGATTCGCCGCCGATGGTGATTCGTTGGAGGCAGGGCTCGTCGAACTAGCCGCCGAAGTACCTGCAGCAGGTGTACTTGCCGCGCCATCAGCCGGAGCTAAAGGCGTTGCAGAGGCCGCCGCAGCGCCGTCAGCGGCCTTTTGCGCCGCGTTCATCTGGCGGGCATCTTCAAAGACTGGACGCAGCTTTTGTATGCCATAGGCAATTACGCCGAGCAAAATCAGCGCGATGAAAATGCTCCCGACGATGCTCTTCTTTTTCGGTTCTTCTTGCTGTTGTATCGGTGTGATGGATCCTGTGCGGCGCACGGTCGGCGTCTGCATGGGGCTGGAAGCCCGCACGTTCAACGACCGCGTCGTTGCCACGGTCATGGGATCTTCCGCGTAATGTTGCCGGCCGCCTTGCGCGCCTACGCCGGTCCCGGCGAGAGGCAGCGTCGCGTTCGGCGCGCGCGGGCCGCCCGTTACCATGGTCTTATCAGGAGTCATGCCCGGCGCCACATTCCGATAGCTGCGCAAATCTTCGAGCATTTCGCGGCAACTTTGGTAGCGCGCTTCCGGTTCCTTGGCCAGCGCCTTCATCACTACGGCGCTGATCCCTGGATGAATCGATGGGTCAATTTGGCGCGGCGGGACCGGCTCTTCGTTCACAATCTTGTAGATGACCGTGGTGATGTTCTGGCCCGGGAATGGCTTTTCGCCCGTCACCATCTCGTAAAGCATGACGCCGAGCGAAAAAATATCGCTGCGGCCATCGACGGCCCGACCCTTGACCTGTTCCGGCGACATGTAGCTTGGCGTTCCCATAACGTGGGCCGTCTGCTGCATTGTGCCAAACTGCAGGATTTTCGCGGTGCCAAAGTCCGTGACTTTCACGGTGTCGTCGGCCGTGAGCATGATGTTCGCAGGCTTGATGTCTCGGTGGACCACGTTGCGTTCATGCGCAAATTGCAGAGCGCTGCACGTTTGCTCCATGATGCGCAGCACGCGCGGCAGCGCGAAGGCCTGGCCGCCGTCCAGGTGCGCCTGCAAACTCTTGCCTTCGACCAGCTCCATCGTGATGTAGTACAAGCCGTCTTCTTCGCCGGCGTCAAACACCACAACGATATTCGGGTGGGTCAGCAAACCGGCCGCGCGGGCTTCCGTTTGGAAGCGCGTCAGCAATTCTGGCCGCGACAATCCCGTGCCTTCTTCGCTCAATTTGATGGTTTTTACAGCGACGGTGCGCCCGATGACCGGGTCAGTCGCCTTATAGACCACACCCATGGCGCCGCGGCCCAATTCGCCGATAATTTCGTACCGTCCCGCCTTGATCCCAGTTGTCATCGCCCTTTTCGACTTTCCAACCTGCTTATCGTTCGCCGGGGCCTGGTTCGTTAAACACTTCCGCCGGCGCGAGGTTTCTCCCCGAGGTGAATGCGAGCAAAACGTCTTTTCGCCGGCACAGCCGTGCCACTACCGGCAAATCGGGCTGACCTGCGGTTTCGTAAATCAAGAGAGACACGTTTGCCGACACCCGGACGCCCTATCATGACAGTACTCACTAAATTTTCTGTTGGTCAACGCTACCAGGGTACTAGTGTTTCGCACTCGACACGTAGCAAAGCCGAGCGAAATTGGTACTTTTCCATACCTGGCTCCGCGGGCCTAGCCCTAGGGCCGAGGCATCGCTTCGCCGGGGGCCATGCTGCGCTCCGGCATTGGAACGTTGGTTTCGCGGATGGGGCGGTCAACCTCGGCGGGCCGGGCTGGAGCTTCCAAGCCGTCAGTCAATAAATATCCTTGCAGGGCCAGGCCATTGGTCCACACGCCTTCGAGCGCGGCTATGTACTCGATCTGGAGCTCATAGAGTTTGCGCTGCGCGTCTAACACGCGAGGATAAGAAGCCAGCATCTTGCCGTACTTATCCACGAGCAAGCTGTACGCTTTTTTAGCCTGCGGCAGCATTTCGTCGCGATATTCGACAGCCATCAACTTGGCGTTGGCATACTCGTCCACGACGGTGGCGGCGCGCTCGCGTAGAGTCAGAGCTACGCGAGTCTTTTCCTGCTCGGTTCGATCTATGTTCGCAAGCGCCGCAGTAATGTTGCCTTGATTGCGATTGAAGAGCGGAAGTTCGACGCTCGCTTCGGCGAGTCCCTCCCAGCCCGTTGCAAACGGCAC
>JBARBE010000278.1:0-3516 GCA_049792735.1 Candidatus Acidiferrum sp. | reverse complement strand
TCTAACAGCCGCATGGTTTATTCCGGATCCCGAAACAGATTACGCCTTGAATGTCAGAAGCAGATTGGCAGTAGGCTCAACTGCTCTCGTTCCGTCTATTTGGGCCATTGAAATGGCAAATACGCTTGTGAAAGCGGTGCGCCGCGGAACGCTTACAGAAGAGGCGGTGGAATACGGTCTGCAGCAGCTTGAGATTTTGGTTATTTCGGGTTCGCGAATCTTGGTTGATTCAAATTTGAGATCGGTGCGCGAAGCGTACGCCGTGGCCCGGCGGTATCAGGTGTCTTCTTACGATGGTTTCTATTTGCAGCTGGCGATCGACGCAGGACTTCCGCTGGCGACGCTGGATAAGGGATTGCAGGCGGCCGCATTGAAGGCGGGGGTGGCATTGCTCAAATGAAGTAAGCGGGGCGGCGATGCGGCGGAGAACCGGCTGTATGCTACCTGGCTGTGAGGAATCGATTGGGAGAGGGCATTCCACATGAAAAACCTGTTTGAATCGGCGAGGGTGGAAGAAGTGAAGCAGCGGGTCGCGCATATGAGGCCGGATAGCGAGCGGCAGTGGGGCAAGATGAGTCCGGCGCAGGCGCTCGAGCATTGTTCCCGAGGGGTGGAGATGGCGCTGGGGGACAAGAATCCTCCGCGGGCGATGATAGGGCGGATCCTGGGATGGATGGTGAAGCCGAAGGTGATGGGGAACGATGAACCGCTGCGGCGGAATTCGCCGACGATGAAGGAACTTGTGGTGCAAGACGAAGGGGATTTGGGAACAGAACGCACGCGGTTGTGCGGCTTGATCGACCGATTTGCAGCGGCCGGCCCCGCGGGGTGCACGACGCATCCGCACAGCTTCTTTGGGCGGCTAACTCCGGACGAATGGGCGATCTTGATGTACAAGCATTTGGATCATCATCTGCGGCAGTTTGGTGTATAGCGGCAGCCGGGCTGCCGCACTCCACAATTTGCCCACGAAGGCCTGGACTCGCAAGTTAGGACACGGGCACAGAGGAATGCGATAAGCGCAGCGTCTTATCCAGACTGAGGATGCTGCGCCTGCGGCAGCGAAACGGTTACAATTGTTCCCACCATGGACCCCGAAGTGAAAAAGGTGCTGCAAGCCATGACGCCGGCACAGAAATTGCGGGCGGCGGAACGTTTGTATTGGTCCGCAAGGCAACTGAAGGCGGCGGCGTTGCGGGCGGAGCACCCGGATTGGACGGAGGAAGCCATCCAGCGGGCCGTCCGGCAGATTTTCCTTTATGCCCGAAGCTAATCTCTTTCTGCGCTACCCCTATAGCGGGGCTACTCCGCATCGGTCAGGAGTGCGGACCTGGCACCATGACGAATATGGAGGATGTTCACGGCGTTTTTGGGTTTATCCAGTGCGTAGATGATTCGGTATGTGTGTGGTTTTTGGCCAAAGAGCAAATGGCGAAGTTTTTTGCCTTCTGGAATCACCGCCCCTCGTTCGGGAAACTGCTCTAAGCTGTAGATAGCTTCGGCAAGGCTATTGAACCACTCGAAGGCGCTTTCGGAGGAGTCGGCTTCGATGAATTCGTAAATGGCTTCGAGATCCCGAAGGGCGCGATCGGTGAGCCTAATCAGGTATGGCATGATGGCGCCGGAACATTTCTAGCGCTTTTCGCGCGGGACGCACGCGGCCCTTCTTCGCGTCTTCCAGGCCCTGGCGGATGCCTTCGAGTGCATCCGCTTGCGCGGCGATGTCCAGGAGCCGCTGATAGGCTTCGGCATCCTGAACTACCGCTTCGGCCTTTCCATTGACCGTGAGAATCAGTGGCTTTTTCGTCTGTTTGAGATACTTCATGAACTTGGCGGGATTGCGCCGGAACGTGGTCATGGCTTGGATATCTTTTTTCAGGTCGAACATGGAGCCCTCACACAACAATGTAGCACCCTTAAAGGTGCGATAGAAGAGCGGGAAGCGCCCCACCGCTCGCAAAAAACAAAGTCGCAAACGGTGGGCCGCCCAAGAGTTAAGGCGCTGCCACCCGCCCGCGCCGTAAAGCTTGAATCTGTCATAGGTTGTGGAGCATACTGTGGAGAGAACTCCACACTATGGAAACGGTGCAGATTGTCATCGATAAGAGCCTCTTGCGTGCCGCCGATGAAGCGGCGCGGCGGACCAAGCGTAATCGTTCGGCATTGATCCGGGACGCGCTGCGAGAATATCTACTACGATTGCGCGTTCGAGAGGCCGAAGAACGCGACCGCGCGGGTTACGGCCGGCGGCCCCAAACGGAGAAGGAGTCCCTAGCTTGGGAGGCGGAGGCCGTGTGGCCGGCCGAATAGCGCGAGGAGAGATTCGGCTTTATCCGTTCGCTCCGCCGGATAAAACACGGCCGGTGGTCATCCTCACGCGCGACAGCGCTCTTCCCTACCTTTGCGCGGTGACGATAGCGCCGATCACTTCCACGGTGCGCGGAGTCCCGTCGGAGGTACGCCTGGATGGGGACGACGGGATGAAAGCGCCGTGCGCGGTGAACCTTCATAATGTAATCACGGTTTCGCCGCACCGCTTGGGAAAGCGCGTGGCGCAATTAAGCTCGGGGCGAATGAAGGAAATCTGCGCTGCTTTGCGCTTTGCTTTGGGCTGCGACATCAGCTAAGCGTCGAGTGTTGACAGGATGGGATTGCCGCTCGCGGGGCTGAATGAGGGGTTGCGCAGGAGCCGACGGCGTCCAAGGAGCAAGGCGCTGCCACCCGCCTCGCCCGAAGGGATGCGGCCCCCATTCGCCTACTTTGAGCGCGGTATCGTGCCGATCGTTATTTCTACATGGGTGTAACGCTCGCTGTGTCCCAAAATCTCCGTGGTCACTACGTCAAAACTCTTTGAGCTGCAATCGAAGATGGTTTGTGACAGCCCGCCACCCGTTCCATGACTACTGTAGTTTGAAATGGCACAAGCTTCTGTATCCATATTCTCCACTGCGCCGGCAATTTCTTGGGCTAACTGGTCGGCGTCCTGGGCGTCGGGAAAGTGAAACGCTGCGTAAGCAACGCGTCCATCAAAGAATGTAACTTGCCCCTCGCTGCCGCTGGGCAGGGGTGCGTTATTGATACGGATAAGCGCAGTGTGTTTATCGGTCATGAGCTCAATGTGTCGCGCATTCGCCGCCAGATTTTTCTGCACTTGCTCAACCGTCATTCCAAGAGAGATCTGAGCTCCGCCGAATTCAATAGAGGGAGGCTCTTGCTTCCGCTGTGCCTCCATGTTGAAGGCGAGGACAATAGGAATCGCCCCGATTAGAGCTAACGACTTAGGCAGATTCATCTTCGTTGCCTCCGCGCAGCGGATTCTAGCACGCGTCCGCAAGCGTGCGGTTTGGCGTAAAGCGTGGGGCGACCTTCAAGCCTGGTTGGATGCCGCACCCTGCGCCTCGTGGGGTTGACCGCGCGGTAGCACGGTGCTACTATAAGCGCGGTGCTACAGGCACCATGAACAGTCAAATCTGACTGAGAATGCTCACGCATATCAGAGGAGAACGCAGATGACGA
>JBARBE010000277.1:0-1697 GCA_049792735.1 Candidatus Acidiferrum sp. | reverse complement strand
CGCTAAAGATCAACCGGGGCGGATTTGGCGTTTATCACGAGGGGGCATCGGACAGAGAGAATCCGGTGGAGAGAGCGGGGAGCTTTCAGGACGGTACGATTTCGCACATGCAGAATTTTTTTGAGTGTATCAAGACGCGGCAGGAGCCAAACGCACCGGTGGAGACGGGAGTTTCGGCGGCGCGGGCGGGGCACATTGCGAATTTGGCTTATCATCGCGGGGGGCAGGTTGCGTGGCCGGCGAAGGCGTCTGGTTGAGAGCTTGGCGGGCGGGCGAACTGTTCCAAGCGCTACAAACAGAAAGCGAAAAAAAGAAACAACCGGAATTCAGACGCGAAGTATCTAATGGGCGTTGACTGAGAGTTGGGAAGGACATTGCTGGTCGCTAAGTCTTGGAGGAATGTCATGGGATGGTTCCGCAGGAATAAAGTGTTTCTGGCTTTGCTTGGTGTGATTGGGGCGGTGTGCGTTTTTGGGTCGCTTGTGCCGGTGCGAAGCGCGCCGAAGGCTGCGATGGCGGCGGCCAGCGAAGCATGCCCCAACAATGATAGCGGGCTGAAGCTGCCGGCGGGATTTTGCGCGACGGTGTTTGCGGATGGAATCGGGCACGCGCGGCATCTGGTGGCGGCAGCGGATGGAGTGCTGTACGTGAACACCTGGTCGGGGCGGTATTACGGAAACACCGCGACGCACGAAGGCGGATTCCTGGTGGCGCTGCAGGACAAGGGCGGAGCGGGGAAAGCGGACGTAAACGAACGCTTTGGGGAAACGGAGGCGAGCGGCGGGCACGGCGGGACGGGAATCGGCCTTTATAAGGATTTCATTTATGCGGAGAGCAACGACAAGATTGTGCGATATGCGTTGACGAGTGGATCGATTGTGCCGAGCGGGGCGGCGGAGACGGTTGTTTCGGGATTGCCGCTTGGCGGCGATCATCCTATGCATCCTTTTATTATTGGTAAGGATGGCGAATTGTACGTGGACGTGGGAAGCGCGACGAATTCCTGCCAGGAGAAAAACCGGACGCTGAAATCGCCGGGAATCAGTCCCTGCGTTGAGCAAGAGACGCGCGGCGGAACATGGCGCTTTGACGCGAACAAACTGAATCAGACATTTTCTCCGGCGGAACGGTACGCCACGGGAATTCGCAATGGCGAAGGGTATGCGTTCGACGATGCGGGGCGGCTGTTTGTGACGCAGCACGGACGTGACCAATTACATGCGAATTGGCCGGAGTTTTACAAGCCGGAACAAGAGGCGACGCTTCCGGCGGAGGAAGTGGTGCTGCTGAAGCAGGGCGGCGACTACGGCTGGCCGGAGTGCTACTACGACTCGTTCGTGCGCAAGCTGGTGCTGGCGCCGGAATACGGCGGGGACGGGAAGAAAATCGGAGTGTGCGCGGAGAAAGGCGAACCGGCGGCGGCATTCCCGGCGCACTGGGCGCCGAACGATATGACGCATTACGACAAGAAGGAATTTCCGGCGCGTTACAGGAAGGGATTGTTTGTGGCGTTTCATGGATCGTGGGATCGCGCGCCTTATCCGCAGCAGGGCTACAACGTGGTGTTTCAGCCGATGAACGGGGAACGTGCCGCGGGGCGTTGCGAAGTCTTTGCGAGCGGATTCGCGGGAGCAGTGATGTCGCCGGATGGAGCCGAGCATCGGCCTAGCGGGCTGGCGGTGGGGCCGGACGGGGCG
>JBARBE010000276.1:0-1524 GCA_049792735.1 Candidatus Acidiferrum sp. | reverse complement strand
GGCCGTACCTGTCATCCCTCACGTCCGTCTGCCGGGTCGGTGATCTGGGCGCGGAGGTAGGTCAGTGCGTGGTCAAGCAGGCGGGATACGTGCATCTGAGACATGCCGAGGCGGTGGCCGATCTGCTCCTGGGTGAGGTTGCCGTAGAAGCGGAGCATCAAGATGCGCTGTTCGCGTTCGGGCAGTTCGTCCAGGTGGGCGTGGACGGCGTCGATGTCGATGGCATGGGCCATAGCGGGGTCATCCTCCCCGAGGAGATCGGCGAGCATGCCGGGGTCGGCACCGTCGGATAGCGGCGCGTCCAGGGAGTAGGCGCTGAACGCCTGGCTAGCCTGGCGGGCCTCGCGCACATCGTCGTCGGGGACACCGAGGTGGCGGGCCAGTTCGCTGTCCTCAGGGGTGCGGCCGAGCTGCTGGGTCAGATCCGCTTCGGCGGTGCGCATCTCCAGCAGCAGTTCCTGGGCGCGGCGGCTGACCCGCACCTGCCAGCGCCGGTCGCGGAAGTGCCGTTTGATCTCGCCGCTGATGCACGGGGCGGCGTAGGCGGCCAGGCTATCGCCGTAGTCCGGGTCGAAGTTGTTGATGGCCTTCAGCAGGCCGACGAAGCCGACTTGCAGCAGGTCTTCGGCCGGTTCCGGGCTGTTCCGGTAAGGCCGGACGCAGGACTGGACCAGTCCCGCATACCGGGTCACACGGATCTCGCAAACAGCCTCATGTCCGGCGCTTTCGCGCGGCAGCTCACGGAGCCGTGCCAGCAGCTCGTTATCAGACTGCGCCTGCAGCCCTGCGTACGGTGACAACCTCATCCCTCCTAACCAGCGGTCCCGGCTCTGAGCGGCCAGGCAGCTGGCCGGGCGACAGGCCGTGCAGCTGCCTTAGCGGTCGCCGGGCCATCCTCGCGCACGTACCGTGATCAGCAGGCTCGCCGGTCAAGTTCGCTGCAGGGTGCCGACGCTGCTATGCCCGGTGCCGTCGCCTGCCTCGGGTCTGCTCGGCGCGCAGGCGGGGCCGGGTGGGCCGTCGCGGCCCGTTTGCGCGAGGGCCTCGGCCAAGGTGGTGAAGTTAGGGATTACACGGTCGATGCCGGTCAGCGCGAAAACCCGCAGGACGGTGGTGCTCGGAATAACCAGCACTACCTCGCGGCCCTCCGCTTCGGCGCGCTTATGCGCGGCGATCAGGGCATGCAGCCCGGACGAATCGCAGAAGCGGGTGCGGGTCATGTCGACCACGAGCCTGCCGTGCCCGTTCGCGGCTGCTTGGAGCAGGGCTGACCGCAGCGCCTCAGCGTTCGTGATGTCGATCTCCTCCGGCACGGCCACCACCGGCACACCCTCGACCACCCCAACCGGGAAGCTGTCCTCAGGCATCTGCGCACCTCCTGTGACTGCGGGCCCTGCTGCGCTGCCGCGCATGACTGGCACAAGGACGACCGCATCTGCGGACTGAGGGACATCCCTGCCCAGGGTGCTGGTCATCCTGCCCCTTCCTGCTACAGGCCCGGCCGATCAGGGCACTACCAGATTC
>JBARBE010000275.1:0-12809 GCA_049792735.1 Candidatus Acidiferrum sp. | reverse complement strand
GTGCTGCCCTCGAGACGGACTTGTTTTTGGCCTGCATTCATGACGTAAATCTCCTCTCTATTTCTCGATTCTGGGTCCTTTCCTCTGCGGATACCTTTTGGAAATGCCGGCATCCGCTGGAAATCTTTGTTCATTGCACCTTCGGCGGGTCCCCCGAAGAACGCAAATTGATGAGTTTGTTGAGCATGTCAAACCAGAAGGGCGCGCCCATCACGATCGCGAACGAACTAAGAAGGATCCCCAACGCTTTCAGCGCGCCCTCTCCTAAGTCGTTTGGCCAGGCGCGCGCTTCTCCCTTGACTCGTGACCATCCAATGGGCGGGGCATCGAAGCTTCGTATTTCCTGAAGGGATTCCACTAGAGCGGCCTTCTGAGCGTCGGAATCGGCTGGGTTTGCAGATTGCACCCTTTTTTCTGCTTCCGCAACTGTGGCGCTTCGCAGCGCCTGGTCGCTCCATAATTCCCTCACGAGCAGGATCGTGTCCGCGTTCACCGCGATGCACAACACCAGCCCGGCTACAAAGATGATTTTCTGCGCCGTGCGTTTATACCAGCCGCTCACGCGCGCCATCGTGTCGTCGAACCAGTGCTCCACCTTAAGCCGCGCGGCGTCCATGTCGCCGCCTGCCGAATCGATGAAATTCAGCAACGTGGCGCGCAACTTTGTGTCTGGCACGTTCCCGACGCCTGCCCGCAACGATTGCATCGTCCGCGGTTGCGCGCCATCCGCTGGCGCAACGACATCGAATAACGCCGCAGCGAACATCCGCGAAGAGATGTAAGACGGCTTCTCGCCTTCCGGTGCCGTCCCGGTGATCAAAGGATGCGCGAAAAGCTTCGCTGTGTAGTCGTTCGGCCCGTTCTTCAGCATGTTCCGAACGGCCTTTTCAAGTGTCTTCGCCCGCAGAGAAAAAATCCCGGCGATGACCTCCTTGATCCCCGAGCACCCGATGCTCAGCGCCAGGTAGATCAAGACCAGCCCGATCACCACTTCCAGGATTTGTGATCCGAACATCCGATTCTCCCCGCGACGCTCCTCGCACCGAAACCTTCGAGCCCGACGCAAACACATGCGCACTTAATTTGTTTAAGCACCCTCAGCCCATCTTGTTCGTTCATAGAAAGCTGAGGCCAGTGCTGTTGTGCAGATAGTGTGCCCTGGCCATGAAACGTTTCACCAGGAGGAGTCACTACCCATAAAGGTTCAGCTCACTCGCGCACTAAAACGGGGGTATCTATGCCAGCCGGCCTGGACAACCTGAAGCATATCGTCGTCCTAATGATGGAAAACCGCTCCTTCGACCACATGCTCGGCGGGTTGAGCCTAGTACTGGAAAATGGCCAGAAGAAATATCCCAACATCAACGGACTGACAGGAAACGAGTCCAACCGCGACACGCAAGGCGCGATAATAAAAGTCCAGCCAAATGCGAAATTTCAGGGTCAGCTCGATCCCGACCCCGATCATCATTTTCCAGGTGTGGATCTTCAAATCTTCGGCGGCGCGCCACCCGGACCGGGGCGAGTCCCGAACATGCAGGGCTTCGTGAAGGACTATTTCACGCAAACCAATGACGTCAATCGTTCGCACAACATCTTGTACTACTTCACGCCCGACAAATTGCCCGTCCTCTCCACTCTTGCCACACAATTCGCACTCTTCAACGGCTGGTTTTCTTCTATCCCCGGCCCCACGATTTGCAACCGCGCCTTCGCTCATTACGGCACTTCATTCGGTCAGGTCGGCATGGACCTTTTCTACATCCTGGACACCGCAATCCTCAGCATCTACGAGCGCATGATTCAGGCGGGACACACGTCGAAAATTTATTATTACGACCAGCAAAGCTCCACGATGGAAATCGTAAATCTGCTCAAAAATCAGCCGCAGATTTTTGGCAGCTACCAACAATTCATCGCCGACTGCGCTTCCAACCAGCTCCCTGAATATAGCTTCATTGAGCCCTGCTACAACGATCATCCAGGCCCCGGCGGCGGTGAAATCCTGGCCTCGGATCAGCATCCGGATCACAACATCCAAGAGGGTGAACGATTTATCGCCAACACCTATAACGCCATCCGCACAAATCCAGCTCTTTGGAGCAGCACGCTCTTGTTGATCGTTTACGACGAGCACGGCGGAATCTACGACCACGTTCCTCCCCCGGCCTGCACTCCCGATGGCTATTTCGCCAAGCCCGCAGATACCGGCACGGGCGAAACTTTCAATTTCGACCGCCTCGGTGTTCGCGTGCCGGCGATCGCTGTCTCGCCGTACATCGCCAAAGGAACAGTCATCCCCGGCCCCGAGAATCCCGCGAACTGCCGCATCTTCGAACACGCCTGCATTCCCGCAACCGTTACGAATTTCTTTCTTAAGGGCGACGCCAAGCAAACGCCACGCGAAAAACAAGCCAACACGTTTCTCGATTTGCTCTCAGACCAATTACGCCCCGATGCCGATATTCCATTCTTCAAACTGGGAGGAAGTTAATGGCCACGCCTGCGAATGCAATTCTCGTGCCCGCAACACAACGAGGCTCCTACAATCCCAATCGGCCCGCTGGTCTGCTGCTGCGCTCTCAGACGCTGCATATCCGCGAAGCGCTTCTCAAGCACTTGGAGGAGCTGGCCGCCGTCATCGCCATCGACCCCCAATCCCTAAAAACCGAAGGCGAAGTCAGCGCCTACATCCACCGGGCCACGGCGATCCTGCACACTCACGCCGCCAAACCCGCAAGAAAATAATGGAGGGCTTGTGAGGCGCATCTTCCTGGTTTTTCTTTTACTCGCAACGAGCGCGGCTCATGCTCAGAGTTCCGCGCCGCAAACAACTCCAGCCAGAATCGATTCGCCCAACGAACTCGACAAACTCAAGGAGAGTTGCACCGACTTCGCCAAGTTTCTCGATTGCGCCGAAGAACTCTTTACCGGCCAGCCGCTGCACATCGCCGTCGGCAGCATAGCTCCGCAAAATGGTTTTGGTGCCGGCCTCGCCTACCTCGGCCACAAGACCACGGACAATTGGCGAACCAGCTGGGACGCCGATGCTATCGGATCGATCAACGGTTCCTGGCGCGCCGGCGTCTATTTGAAACTGGTCCACACTCCCAATAATCCCATCGGCGTCGGGTTTGGAACTCCTCCTCCACTAAACACGAACCTCACAGAACTCCCCGAACACTCCGTCATCAACATCTATGCACAGGCGATTTCGCTGAACAAACTCACATACTTTGGATTAGGTCCAAATTCGACCGAGGCCGGCCGCTCCTTTTACGGCATGCGCGAGACAATTGTCGGCGTCAGCGCCGTCAAGCCCGCATACCAGCGTTTGCATGTTTCTCTCTACGGCGAAATGAACGGACGCTTCGTCGACATCCGCCCCAGCCTCAATCAACCCAGCCCCTCCATCGGCGTTCTCTACACCGAAGCCACGGCTCCCGGCCTCACCAATCAGCCTGCCTTCTTCCAACTCGGCGAAGGCGTTCGCATGCGCCCTGTGTTTTTCGACGATCTCCTGCGCCTAAACTACGACCTCGCCTATCAGCAGTATATTGCTCCAGGCAATTCCAATTTTTCCTTTCAACGCCTCACCGCCGATCTCTCGCATCAATTCGCCATCTACAAAAAAACGACCCGCTGGCTCCTGCCACGCGACGCCAATGGCCCTGACGATTGCTCCCTGGCTCCCGCATCGGGCCATGCCGAGTGTCCGCAGATCACTCGAGACTTGGAAGGCAGCTTCGCCTTCCGCTTCTTCCTGTCCACTTCCATGACTCCGGGCGGAGACGTCGTGCCTTTTTATTTTCAGCCCACGCTTGGCGGCTCTGACATCAACGGCGATCAATCTTTAAGCAGTTACCAGGACTTCCGGTTCCGCGCTCCCAACGTCATGCTCTTTCGCCAAAGCTTCGAACACTCTATCGGCAAATTGCCTTTGGGCTTCACCTTCATGGTCGACGAAGGCAAAGTGGCCCTCGCCCGTGGCGATCTCGGTTCCAATCCCTGGCTGCACAGTTTCTCCACAGGCCTTACTCTCCGCGCCGGCGGCTTCCCGCAAGTCTTCCTGCTCTTTTCTTGGGGCGGCAACGAAGGCACTCACACCATCGCCAACGTGAACAATTCTCTGCTCGGCGGCTCCGCGCGTCCTTCTCTGTTTTGATTTCGCTCGCAGCAAGCGCCGTTGCCGCGCAACCCATCCATCACACCCAGCGAGCGTTGGTGTCAGTTCTTCTCCCTCAACGACACCCGCTCGTTTCTCGTGCCTTCGAACGCCGAATCACAGCTATCTTTTTCCACGCTTCTGTCTTTCATACTCTCAATCATCAAAATTTTGAATCCATCAAAATACTCAGAATATCTTGGGAAAATCTTTCCACCGCGCCGCTTTCCCAACTCTACTTTTTTCTTGACACTTCTCCTGCCCGGACGCTAGCCTACGGCCACTGGTGCAACTGGGGGAAAGTTTCGCAAGGATTAACAACCGTTCACATTTGCTGCCTGGCGGAAAAATTGCTTCCACGGCATGTGCCACGACCTCGTACCGCATTTCTTCAGCGCGCAAGCGCTTCGGTCCCGCACATCAACCGCGATCAATAGCACGCCAAGCCTGTTTTGTCACCGCTTCCACGTCGAGTAGAAATTTTGGGCCGGGCGTTTCTGTCACTAGCATCGCAGCGAGGGGTCGTCGAAAGGGGTGTGGCGTATGAAGTTCAGAATGCTTTTTGTATTTTTGGTTTGTGCTCTCGCGTTTTCTCTATCTCCTGCTCTCTACGGCCAAGCGAATGGCAGCTTCTCCGGCACCGTTCTCGATAAATCCGGCTCTGCCATCTCCGGCGCCACCGTCACCGCCACTTCGCAAAGCACCGGCGTCGTTCGCCAGGCGACAACCGACGAGGCCGGCCACTACCTCATCCCTCTGCTTCCCGTCTCCATTTACACTCTGCGCGTCGAATTCAAGGGCTTTCAAACGGTCGAATCCAAGGACCTCCGCCTTCAGGTTGACGAAGCCCGCGAGCTCGATTTCACCCTCGTTCCCAGTTCCGTCTCCACGCAGGTCGAAGTCTCCGCTTCCGCCGTCGCCGTCGAAACCACCAATCCCTCCCTCGGCCAAGTCATCACCGCCCAGGAAGTCTCCCAGCTACCTCTCAACGGCCGCGATTTCGTCCAGCTCGCCACTCTCACTCCCGGCGCTACCGCCGAGTCCAATCCCAACAGCTTTTTTACTCAGGGCGCTGACAGCGAAGTTGCCGCTCGCGGTTCCTTCTCGCTTTCTGTCGGAGGCTCCCGCCCCAACAGCACCGATTGGCTCCTCGATGGCGTGGACAACAACGAATTGACAGCCGGCGGTATCGGGACTTTTTCTTCGATTGACGACATTCAGGAATTCAAAGTCTTGACCTACAACTATTCCGCACAATACGGCACTCGCGCCGGTCCCACCGTCCTCGTCACCACCAAATCCGGCTCCAACGGGTTCCACGGATCGCTCTTCGAGTTCTTCCGTAACACGTCTCTCGATGCCAAGAGCTTCTTTGCCACCACCCCGGAGAAATTCAATCTGAATCAATTTGGCGGTTCCATCGGCGGCCCGATTCGCAAGAACAAGACCTTTTTCTTCGTCGATGGTGAGCAGAAGGATCAACTTCATGGCATCACGTTTACCGGTTTAGTCCCCAGCGCTGCGATGCACACGAGCGCGGCGCAGCCCTACGCGGACTTCAGCGCCGACCCCTTCGGGGCTCCGGTTTCCGCCACTTCCATCACCAACCCCTATACGGGCGGTACCCCTTTTCAGTGCACTGGCAGTCCCAGTGGTCCGCCCACCGCGGTCAATCCGGACGGCAGCCAGGTTGCCGGGGTTCCCTGCGCCAAAATACCCGCCGCGTTAGTCAACCCGCTCGGTGCGGCCTTGGTGAATTTGTATCCCTTGCCAAACGCCAACAATCCCGCTCAGGGATACAATTTCGTAAGCGAACCGGTCCGCAGCCTTTATGAAACGAAGTTTGACATCCGTGTGGACCACACCATCACCGCCAACGACACTGTCTTCGCCCGTTTTAGCTACGACGATGCCGTTTCCTACGTTCCTGGCGGTTTTGCCGGCGGTTTTGCCGAGGCCAGTGCTTTCGGCAGCAACCAGGGCATCATCAATCACGCCCGCAACGTGGCCATCAGCGAGACTCACGTCTTTTCACCTACCACGGTGAACCAGGCCAGCTTCGGTTACAACCGCATCTTCGACTACATCACTTCACAAGGCACCGGTACCTGCGCATCCGCCAACCTCGCAGGCATCGGCATCCCCGGCGCCAACCTCGGCTGTACCGGCACGCCCGGGAGCGCGACGTGTACCCCAGGAGCTTATAGCTGCGGCTTGGTTTCGGTGTTATTCAACGGCGGCTTGTGGTCCCTCGGCGATCGCGGCTACACTCCCTTCCAAGGTGGCACCAATATTTTTACGTTTGATGATTCTCTCGACTTGATTCGCGGCAAGCACGAATTCAAAGTCGGAATTGACGTCCGCGCCAATCAGATGAACGTCGGCACCGAAGCCTTCCAGGATGGTTTCTGGATTCCCCTTGGCTCATTCTCCGGTAATCCCGAAGCCGATCTATCCTTGGGCTATGTGAGCATCTCCGAACACGATCAGACTTTCAACGGCCCGGTCACTGGCCGCCGCTGGAAAATCATCCGTCCCTACGTTCAAGACGATTGGAGAATCACCAAAGACCTCACCCTCAATCTGGGCCTGGCGTGGGATTTGAGCACGCCCATTACCGAGGCCGCAGGGCGCATGGCGAATTTCATTCCTCCCAGCATTGCCACGGGCGCGAATGCCGCCACGGGCCAGCTTCTCGTCGCCAATCAGGGCGGTATAGGCGGGTCTGCTGGCATAAACATGGATTGGACGTCTCTCGAGCCGCGCATTGGCGCGGCCTGGAAGGTTCTCGGAAGCGACAAGACGGTGGTTCGCGGTGGCTTTTCGATCTATCACGACTCGGCGTGGAGCCAAGGCGCGCAGGGTCTTTGGCAGAACCCTCCCTTTTTCGCCGAGGGCGACATCTTCCAGTTCGGGGGATGCCCAATGTCTACTCCATCCGGTAATACTCCTGCCTGTGGCCCGGGCGGCACCGTCGCTAGCATCTCTAGCGGGTTTCCAATTTTTAACACTCCACCGACTGTGTCCACATTTAGCGGGACATATTTCTACCAACCGCGTGACTTTCGGAGCGGACAGGTAGTGCAGTACAACGCCAATATCCAGCGACAGTTGCCCGGCAACATCGTCCTCACTGCGGGCTACGCTGGTTCGCGTGGCGACCACATCCTGGTTGCCGGTAACGCCATCGACACCAACGGACCTTCGGGATGCGTTGCCGGAGGAACCTACACCATCGGTTGCGCTGCCGGTGGGGCTCCTTTCATATCACCCTACACTCCGCCAAACTTCAACGCCATTCTGGAATTCGGGGACCTCGGCAAAACCACTTATAACTCCTTGCAAGTGAAGGCTGAGACCAAGAGTTCCCGTTACGGCGTTTATGCGCTGATCGCTTACACGTATTCGCATACTTACGATAATGGGCTTAGCGACGGCCTCGGATCATTGCTCAGCGCGCCGTACTTCCCTCTGCCGAATTGGCAGAACCTGGATTGGGCCCCGTCTCAACTCGATCTTCACAACAACTTTACTGCCAGCGTCATCTATGATTTGCCGTTTGGCAGGGGCAAGAAGTTCGGCTCCGACTGGAGCAACGTGACGAATTCGTTGCTGGGCGGTTGGCAGGTAACGCTGATCGAAAAAATCACTTCCGGCTTCGCCTTCCCCCTGATCGACAGCGCCAACGGGAATTTTGGCGGGCCTGGCTCCTCTGGCGTCTCCTTTAACACCGGCGGCAATGGCAACAACTTCAACCGTCCCGACCAAGTCGCTGGTTGCAGTCCCTACGCCAATCAGACCAAGACCCAATTCATTAACCCAGCTTGCTTTGTGCACGCCGCACAAGGTGAACTCGGCGACGCCAGTCGTGTTCCCGTCTACGGTCCGGACTTCGTCAATACCGACTTCTCCGTGATCAAACAGTTCAAGCTGCCTTGGGAAAATATGGGTCTGAATTTCCGGGCGGAATTCTTCAATCTTTTCAACCACGCGCAGTTCGGCATGCCGATCAACGACATCAACGCGCCAAGCGGTTTTGGCGCGGTCAACTCCACCGTCAACAACCCGCGCCTCATTCAACTGGGCCTCAAGCTCACCTTCTAGCGCCGCACACGACGCCTAGTAGGGCTGTAGGGGAGGGGCTTGCCCCTCCCTCTTTCTTTTGACTCCCTTTTCCTGCGCCAAGCTCCCTTCGTCCATCCATATTATCGATTCTGCTCCTGTTCCTCTCCTTTACCTCCTCAACTTCCTCAACCTCCTCTACCTCCTCCCATCGTGCTACCTTCTTCCGCGCCACCATGAAACTCTTCCTTGGCACCGTCACTTCCGGCTACGGCATGGCCACTCCCAACCTCAACCCCGTCATCTCCCTGATTGAGGCCCGCATCGGGCTTCCAGGCCTCGTTCCAGGCACTCTGAATGTCTCCCTTCCTGAAGACTACATCATCCCTGCCGACGCTGTAATTCTGCCCCACGAATATCCGTTTAATAAGCAATCCAACCTCGGCGAGACCATCAAGCTACAGCGCTGTCTCGTCTCCGCCTACCGGGCCATCATCGTCCGCCCCGATTCCCATGAAATTGGCGCCGGCCAGTTTCACGGCAAAGCCTATCTCGAGCTCATGGGCCAAATTCACTTCCGTTCCGCCCTTAACCTGCGCGACGGCAGCATCATCGAAGTCCAAGTCGAAGGTGGCGATCTCTGGTGGCTCTCCAGCAAATAGGTCGTATTCACTTCATCCTGAGCTCCAAGCTGAATCGTGTAGACATGCCCTTCCGAGGGCGTCCGTTCATTCTGTTATCCTCAAAAAGTTTTCCACAGTTCATTCGAATGACATTATCTTTAATATAGACATCCGTTAATTTTCGTGCTACCATTGTTTATGATCGTCCCCGCGCAGCTCGCGTTCCCGCCGCCCCAGCCACCGCCCGCCTCACTTCTTCCGTTGGTGAGAGGTCGCCACACCTTTCAATCTGCCATCTCTGCTTTCTTTGAAACCTGTCTCTGTATCCTCGGTCAATCATCGGTCGCTAGTCGCCGGTCGCTAACTCCTTTAGAATGCGCACTTTCGAAAAAATCTTGCGTAACTCTTTTAGAATGCGCACTTTCACAAACACAGGACTTAAAACCCTTTATAATCTGCAATTACGAAAAAAGGGGGGGAGGGGTACAAATTGTTAACTAGCACCAGGCCGAACCGACTCGCCAGCAAACGAGACGGTGTCGTCCCGAGCGGAGCGGCCGAAGGTTCCGGCCTTGTGGGAAGGGACCTGCTTTTTCTCCGGCGCTCCTTTGCCACTTTGCTTCTTCTCGTCTGTGCCTTCCTTGCGCTGCCGGCTCACGCGCAAACCAAACGCAAAGTCATCATTGACCAAGACGCCGCCGGTCCCGGCGGCACGGACATGCAAGCCATTCTGGCCCTCGTCAATTCCCCCGACACCGACGTTCTCGGCATCACCGTCCTCACCGGCGACGCTTGGCGCGACGAAGAAGTCCAGCACACTCTCCGCCTCATGGAAATCATCGGCCGTACGGACATTCCCGTTGTACCCGGTGCCGTCTTTCCGCTCGTCAGCTCGAAGGAGTACATCGCCAAGTGGGAAACTCTGTACGGCAAGATCATCTATCAAGGCGCGTGGAATTTTGCGCATGGACACGCGGTACACGGGCCATACGAGATTCCACCGATGCCCGAAGGCGCTCCCACAACCAAGGCATTGGACGAAGACGCCGCCCACTTCATGGTCCGCATGGCCCATAAATATCCGCACGAGGTCACGATCTATGCCGCCGGGCCGATGACCGACCTTGCATTGGCCATTGCTCTCGATCCTCATTTTCCCGAACTCGTCAAAGAACTCATCGTCATGGGCGGGAGCATCAATCCCACCACTGACGACCCCGAGTTCGCGCTCTCTCCGCGCCGCGAATTTAACTTCTGGATGGACCCGGAAGCTTCACACGCTGTTCTTCACGCCCATTGGCCACGCTTCGTTCTCACCACCGTGGACATCTCCGTCAAGACACGCATGGAAAAAAGTCTGATCGAGCAGCTCGCCAGAAGTTCCGCTCCCGCCGCGCAATACGTCGCGAAATATGCCGAGCCAAATATTCTCTGGGACGAATTAGCCGCCGTCTCCTGGCTCGACCCCAGCATCATCACCAAATGGCAGAAGCTTTATATCGACGTGGAGGTCGATCACGACGCCTCCTACGGTGACACGCTCGCTTGGGCTCCCGGCAACCAACCCGGCATGGGTGAGTCGCTCGTCGAAGTCCAAAAAGACCTCGATAAAGACAAATTCTATAAGGAGTACGTCGATTTGCTCACACGCCCAACGCCCCAGTCTCACGCGGCACTCGCCAAAGAGGTCCCGGCAAAAGGGAACTAAAGAACAAAACGCGGCGACGGTGGGACAGGCATTCCTGTCTGTCTCTTTTCTTCTCCTGGAAGAGGCTCAACCCCTTAAGCGAAGCATGTATGGCAACGCTTCTATCCAACTTGCTTGATTGAGCGTTGCATTTCCTCGACAATTAAAGGTCAATCGTTGCCCTTTTTTCCTATATGACTGTGGGAAGAAGAGCCAGCGGAGAAACGAGAGAGATGTCCACGCACGTGAACTCGGTTAAACGCTTTATCGCCTATTTCTCCATGGAGATTGCGCTCGAGAACGCCATGCCGAGCTACAGCGGCGGCTTGGGCGTACTCGCCGGAGACACTATCCGCGCCGCCGCCGACCTGCGGTTGCCGATGGTGGCCGTTTCGCTGCTCTACCGGCGGGGCTACTTTTCCCAGCATCTTTCCGAAGACGGCTCCCAAACGGAAGAGCCGGTGGTTTGGAGCGTCGAGGATTTTCTCAAGGAAGAAACCGCGCGTGTAAGCGTGCCGCTGGAAAATCGCCGCGTCGAGCTTCGCGCCTGGCGCTATGACGTTAAGGGTGTTCGCGGATTTGAGGTACCGGTTTATTTTCTCGACGCGGATCTTCCCTCCAACGCGGAATGGGACCGCAACCTCACTGGCGGACTTTACGGCGGCGATTCCTACTACCGGTTGTGCCAGGAAGTCTTGCTGGGAATCGGCGGCGTGCGGATCCTGCATGCGCTCGGCTATGAAGAGCTCACGCGCTATCACATGAACGAGGGTCACGCCGCGCTGCTCTCTCTCGAATTGCTGGGCGAAGAAGCCATCAAAGCGGGGCGAACCGCCATCAATGGCGAAGACATTGAAAAAGTCCGTGCCAAGTGCATGTTCACCACGCACACGCCGGTGCCCGCCGGGCACGACCGCTTCCCCATTGAATTCCTGACACGCGTCTTCCCGCAGCAGAGCAAATTTTTCGACCTCAAGGACGCCTCCGTCGCCGAGCTCGTGAAGCGCTCGCTGCAAACCGAGCAGAACTATCCGAATTTGCAGGAAGCCGCCGCGAGCGGCGCTCACTTGAATATGACCTATCTGGCGCTGAGCCTCAGCACTTACGTAAACGGCGTGGCCAAACAGCACGGTGTCACTTCGCGGCAGATGTTTCCGGAAGTTCCCATCGAGGCCATCACCAACGGCGTTCATGCCGTCACCTGGACCTCGCCTGCTTTTCAGCAACTTTTCGACCGCCAAATCGCGCAATGGCGCGAAGACAACTACAGCTTGAGAAGCGCGCTCGGACTTCTCCCCGAGGAAGTATGGTCCGCGCATCTGATCGCCAAGCACGAGCTTCTCGAAGCGGTGCGCGAGAAAACTGGGCTGCATTTGGACGAAGAGGTTTTCACGATTGGTTTTGCGCGGCGCGCAACGGGATACAAACGCGCGGACCTGATTCTTTCTGATCTGGACCGCTTGCGGCAAATCGCCAAAAATGCGGGCCATTTTCAGATTATTTACGCAGGGAAAGCGCATCCCAACGACGGAGGCGGCAAGGACATCATCCGTCACATTTTTCATGCGAAGAAGGCGCTGCGGAAAGCCGTCCCGGTTGTTTTCCTGGATGAGTACAATCTCGATCTCGGCAGCAAAATGACTTCCGGTGTGGATCTCTGGCTCAACACGCCGCAATTTCCACTGGAAGCTTCCGGCACGAGCGGCATGAAAGCGGCGCTCAACGGAGTCCCTAGCCTGAGCATTCTCGACGGCTGGTGGGTGGAGGGGCACATCGAGGGCGTCACTGGGTGGTCGATTGGCGAGCCGCGGCGCTCGATGGATCCGACGGACGCCGCCACGGACAACACCAAAGAGGCCGAATCGCTTTACTGGAAACTGGAAAACGTCATTCTTCCCATGTTCTACAAAGAGCCGCGGCTCTTCGTGCAAATCATGCAGCACGCCATCGCCATCAACGGCTCGTTTTTCAATACGCAGCGCATGGTGCAGCAGTACATCACCGACGCTTACCTCCGATAGGGTCTTTCCATGCTAAAGAGTTGGCTGCTAAATCGACGAGCTGTTCGAGCAAATTTCTCCGATCGCTCGCGCTCAAATTATTCCACGGCAGGCTGAGGGATTGTTTTGTCGCCGCGCAGTTCTTTGGCGGTGTCTATGATGTTGCGTCTCGCGAAGTGCTCGAAGAAGTCCCACGCCCCGTACTTTTCTTTCAGGCCTGGAAGTACCGCATTCACCAGCGCGTCGCCCATCAGGCCATCCTTCACCGGCTG
>JBARBE010000274.1:0-1806 GCA_049792735.1 Candidatus Acidiferrum sp. | reverse complement strand
GCGTCCACTCGGCGTCGTTGATGTGGGCGCCGGACCGCTGCGGGCACTCCACCGCGATGGCCGGCCCGACCCGCGCGAGGATGAACGGCCGGGCGCCTGCCTCGGCTAGCACTCCGGCCGCGTCCGGCCTGGCGACGATCGCCGGCACCTTGGCGACGACTTCGGCGAGCTCGTCGCCAAGCCCCTCGGCCACCGTCTGGTTGATCCCGAAGATCATCGTGATCGGAAGCCGGCGTGCGTACATGCCGGTGCGGAACGCCTCGAAGCTGGCGATCTCACCGATCGAGTACGGCGCCCCCAGCTCGCGAGCTGCGGTCTCGAATGGGTCGAACCAGGGCGATTCCGCCATCCCGCACACGATGACCAGGCCGCTGTCCGCAGTGACGCCAAGGTCGGCCAGCATGGCCCGCGCCCAGGCCGTGTCCCGCCGCTGGTCGTCCCAGCTGATCTCGAAGTAGACGCGCTCGCCGGCGACGTCGTAGCTGCCGATGCCCCACAGCCGTTGCGGGGGCAGCTTCATGGCCGCCGCCGTCGTGGACGCGAGTGTCATGCTTTCACCACCCGGGGAAGTTTTCCGCCGCGGCCGCGCGTGAGCAGGTCGGCCTCGGGCAGCAACTCGAGGACCGGCGGCACGCCCACCGCGGCCATGATCGCCTCCGACACCCGGTCCCGCAGGTCCGGGACCGAGGACGTGATCTCCGTGTCGTAGCCGACCCGGACCTTCAGCTCGTCGATCTCCCGCGCCGGCCGGATCAGCTGGAACAGCGCGGTGGCGGTTTCCGGCACCTGCTCCAGCGCTCGCCAGATGTCCATCGGCACGAACGAGCGGCCCGCCACGATCGTCTCGTCGCCCTTGCGCCCGACCGGCCAGAACCGGGCGTGGGTCCGGCCGCACGCGCAGGGCTGCCTGGTGACCCGGATGATGTCGTCGGAGCGGAACCGCACCAGGGGGGTGACCGGGTTGTCCAGCGCGGTGGCCACGAGCTCGCCGAGTTCACCGTCGGCTACCGGCGCGCTCCCGGCCGGGTCGACCGCCTCGAGCAGCACGCAATCCTCCCAGGCGTGGCAGCCGTCGTGCTCACGGCACTCGAAAGCGCCGGTGACGTCCCCGGTGGAGGTCCACACGAAGACCTCCACGCCCCAGCTCTTCAGCTGTTCCCGCGACCTGGCGCTGAGCGGCTCGCCTGCGAAGCCGGCGCCCTTGAACGAGGAGAACAGTTCCCGCATGTCGGTGGTCCGGGCGACGTGGTCGAGCTCGGCCAGCGACAGGGCGGTGAGCTGCGCGTAGACCGGACGGTAGCGCCGGATCGCGTCCACGGCGGTCGCCCAGCCCCCGATGGCCGTGTTCACTATGACCGGGATCGCGCCGAGCAGCTGGTCGGCGTGGTACATCGCCCCGCGCATCTTGAAGGAGCTGCCCAGCACGTAGTCTCCCGGGCGCATGCCGATCTCCCACATGTCCCGCGCCGTCGCGGCCCAGAACGGGTGGTAACTGTCCCAGGCGTGCCCGTAGAGCGTGGCGTCTCCAGTGGTCCCCGAGGTGGAGAACACTGTGGTCGCGTCGGCGTACCGGGTGCACAGCAGACCGCCGAACGGGTCACCAGTCTGGTCGCGGAAGCGCCGGATGTCATCTTTGGTGATGAACGGCGCGCGTTCGGTGAAGTCGGCGAGCGAGTTGATGTCGCTCGGCTTGACCTTCGCTTCTTCCCAGGTCTTGCGGATCAGCGGGGAACGCTCGTAGACGTAGGGCACCAGCTCGAGGATGCGCTCCTCCTGCATCGCCGCGAGGCAAGCCCTGGGCATGGT
>JBARBE010000273.1:0-4064 GCA_049792735.1 Candidatus Acidiferrum sp. | reverse complement strand
CTCCTGAAGGGTCCGCTTGGCGCCCGCAAGAACCTCAAGCTCCGCCCCTTGCACATCCGCCTTACTAAGGTAGGGTCCCGCCAGCCTTCTTTCCTCACACTCCTCGTCGATCGTCACCACTGGGACCGTGCGCGCAACCACATCCGCGGACCCGCCGTTTGCCCCTATGAGCAGGCTGGAGCCGAATTTGTCCGGAGCGACGTTCAACGTCGCAGACGCCGATGCTGGCCCGGCCGCCGCCAGCACGTATTCCGCTTTGTATGTCGAGCAGATCCGCTTCAGGAACGGCTCAAACTCAACGAGTGGCTCGATCAGCAAAATGGACGCGTCCTTGAAGGCCTCATAAAGCTCCGGTGTGGCGTCGGCCACCCCCACGTCAATGACCGTCCTCGGCGCAAAACCAAGACGTACCAACTGCGTCAGTCCCCCGGCCATGCTGTTTCGGCTCGCCGTGGCTGGCCGGATCCTGCTGACGTTGAGCCCCACTGCGTTGAATCCGCGCACTACAAGGTGCTTTACATTAACCATCCGCCGTCCAAATCCATCCCTTGATTCTTCAATGTCTTGGAAGCTTGCGTCACTTTGGTCATCGATTTTACTTGACAACTTAGTAATTCCATGCTACCATACCTTGTGTTTAATCGCCCTACACCGATCGCCCGCCCCCACTCGCCTTTTTCTTTAGTCTGTCATCCACCGGTTCCCTCCATAGGTTCTCATCCTCTGGTTGTCTCCAGAGATTGTCATCCTGAGCGTAGCGATCGAAGATCCCGAGCGGCTCGGGACCGAAGATTCCGGCCTTGTCGGAAAGGATCTGCTTTTCACTCTCATCCCCTAAATCGCTTCCCACCCCCCATCTCCTTTGAAATGAACATTTGCAAAACTGCATCAAAACAAAGGACTTTAACTTCCTTTAGAATGAACAGTTTTGCAAAACCGGGGGGGGCCACGTCCCTTCTTTCCTTACCTCATTACCTCATTATTTCATTACTTCCTTACTTCCTTTTTCACACCCGATCCGCAATCGCCCCTTCCATCCTCTGGAAAAAGAACAGCCCGCCCGTGACGACCAGCACCACCGCCGCCGTTGAAGCCAGCAGCAGCGGTCCCGGCGCTGTGCCGTGCCCGGTCAGCGCCCAGCGAAACCCATCAATCACTCCCGCCATGGGGTTCAGCCCGTACAGCCACCGCCACCGCTCCGGCACCAGCGATGACGGGTACGCCACCGGCGACGCAAACATCCAAAATTGAATTAAAAATGGCACCACATATTTTACATCGCGATAAAGCGCATTCAGCGCCGACATCCACAACCCCACGCCCAGCGCCGTAAGCACGGCCAGCAGCAGCAGTGCCGGCAGCCACAGCGCCGACACCCCCGGCCGGATGTGATAAAACGCCAGCACCGCCCCCAGCACCACGCACCCAATCGAAAAATCCACCAGCCCCGAAATCACCGCCGAGATGGGGAGCACCAGCCGCGGAAAAAAAACTTTGGTGATCACTCTCTGATTTTCCACCACGACGGCCGTACAAGATTGCAGCGCCGTCGCAAAGTAGCTCCACGGCACCAGCGCCGTGAAGTAAAACACGGGATAAGGCAATGCGTCCGACGGCAGCTTTGCCAGCCGCCCGAAGAATAGGGTGAATACGCCCATCGTGAGCAGCGGCTGGATCACCACCCACGCCACCCCGATCGCGGTTTGTTTGTACCGGACTTTTACGTCTCGCCACACGAAGAAATAGAGCAGCTCGCGGTAGGCCCACACTTCGCCGAGGCGCAGGTCGAGCCAGCCGCGGGGGGGCTCAATGCGCACCGTGACGGGCGCGGCGTGTTGCACCGGAAGTGGCGGCGCGGGTGCGGTGACCGAAGCCATCGAGTCTTCGTGAAACTCCGAGAGAGTTGGATGAATCCCTGATTAGATTAGCAGAGATGCAGAAGCCCCGCGACGCTCACGTAGCACAGGGGTTCCGCGGCGCGGTGTTTCCCGGATTCGGGCGGCAGCGTTACAAAACGGAAGAAGCACGCTCAAGAGGGAGGCGGATTTGTTTTTAATTGCTCTAGGTCGCGCTGCTCGATTTGATGCATTAGGGCTTTGCGGCGGAAGAGATACGATTCGAATTGCGCCGTGATTTGGCGAGGGACGACGAGAAATTGGTTGCGAATCATTTGAGGGAAAGAGATGGGGCCGCGGGCGGGGATCAAGTGAGTGCCCCACTGGAAAATCAGGCCGGCGTTCCAAAACGCGAAGCAGGTGAGAAAGATGGAGGCGGCCCAGAGGGCGGCGCGGCGTGTTCGAAAGATGCGGGTGAAGCGCTCGAGAAAAACGGCAAGGCCGAGGATGAAAAGCGGAGTGAGAGAAACAAAAAAGCGATTGCCGTAGGAAGAGATGCCGGCCCAATCGGGATAGGAAGCGATGAAATAATAAAAAGCGAGGACCGCGGCGATAAACAGGGCGCCCACGCGGGGCACGCTGCGCCAGAAGGCGACCAGGCCGATCAAGGCGAAAAGCAATATCGGAGTCCAGGAAAGCAGGCCATGATCGGAAGAAAAGAGAACGGAAAAAAGATATGGCGACTTCCAATACCAGTCGCTGATGTGCACGTAGCCCGTTTCGAAGGCGCCGCCATAAACAATGACGTGCGCGATAAACGTGGGAAGCATACAAATCAAAAGGGTGATGGCAAAGGCGAAATGCCGCGCCAGAAGTTGTGAGAGTTTCGGCGTGTTCGGAGCGTCCAGAGTCCTCGGCGGGGACGGCGGAAGTACGCTGCCCGGCTCTACCGGCGGTGCAGGCTGCGAAACGTGCGCTTGGCCAGCCGACGAGCCGCGAAACGCCGCCGCATATTCGCGAAGCGCTTCGAAGGGCAGGATGATTAACAGCATGGCGTTGGCATAGTAGACGTCGAGCATCAAGCCGCCGATGGCGCCGAGGACGATCCATTGGACGAGGGTGCGAGAGCCACGGGTGCGGTCCCAATACCACAGGAAAAGCGCGACAACGAAAGCGGATTGGGCATGCGACCAGGAGGGATTGAAGTACATATAAACGGGAAGCGAGCTGGCCCACCAAATGGCGAGAGTGGCGAGGAGAGCCCAGCGTTCGTCGACATATTTGCGCGCGAGACGGAATGAAATCAGGAGACCGAGAAAACCATAGAAGGCGGTGGCTAGCGCCATGGCGACGCGATACGGCGAGGAGAAGCCGTCGGCGGGAATTGCGGAGCCGAGAGAGCGGGCGAGAAGAACGCCGGTGTGGGCTACGAGAAGAAAAGGCGTCCAGAGGATAGCGGGGCCGACGGTGAAGTGATTGTCGAGATGGCCGGTGCGCGTACGGAATTCGGGGACGGGCTGGCCGTTTTTGTCGAGACGATTTTCGCGGAAGCTTTCGTTGGCGTGCTGGTAATCGGGAGTGAAATCGAGATTGTGCTGGATGAGAGGAGCGCGGGCGTACGCGTAGTAGCCAACGCCGTCGCCGCGGACCCAGGGGTTGAGCATGGGGAGAGAAAGCAGGAAGAGCACGAAGAGAAGAAGCTCTATTTTGCGAGGATGCGTTTGAGGCGAAGAAGGCAAACGTCACGGCTCCAGTAAATCAGCGGCTGCGAGATAAATTGATCGCTGCTCTGAAGTTTACGGCAAAAATGGAGAAATGCGGAGCGGGGAGAATTGAGTTGCAAGATGATTGAGCGGCTCCCCGCTATCTATCAGATGAAATCAAGTTGGGTAGGAAGAGCCGCCCACCTTTTCAAGAACTAAAATCGAAATGGGCACGCGAGCCTTCGAAAGTTAATGTCACAATCCTTTCTGCGCGTTAAGGATGGCCCGCCGGCGGGGCCCATTCCAGGTCAATCCCCGTCCTGGCGCTCTTCCGGGCTAGCCGACGGGGGCGTCAGCGCTTGTGCGGCTATGGAAGCACAAAGTGAGGATGTCAGAGATTGACATTCGTGGATGGCGCGAATAGATTTGGAAAAGCGAGGATGGGAGCGAAGAGGCCAGTCGTGGACCAAATGAACGTCTCAATCACGGATCAGCTTGCCGGCTACGTCCGGAAGAAGGTCAAGAG
>JBARBE010000272.1:0-8637 GCA_049792735.1 Candidatus Acidiferrum sp. | reverse complement strand
TTCTCGACGAAGCCACTTCCAGCGTGGACACCAAGACCGAGCTGCAGATTCGCGAGGCACTCGACCGCCTCCTTTGTGGCCGCACGTCTCTCGTCATCGCCCATCGCCTCAGCACCATTCAATACGCCTCGCGCATTCTCGTCTTTCACAAAGGCCGCCTCCGCGAGCAAGGCGCCCATCAGGAACTTCTCGCGCAGCGCGGCATCTACTACCGTCTCTACCAGCTCCAATACAAAGAACAGGAACTCGGCCTGCCCGAAGACCCGCGCGATTCTGCCGGCACTCTCGCCGAACAGCCTCGTGGCCCGCTATCCGCTCCTCAGCCTGCCACGGATTGATCGCCAACACCGCGCATGCCTCCGATTCCGCTTCTAATTTCCGCTGGCGAAGCTTCCGGGGATATGTACGCCGCCCGCCTCGCCACCGCGCTCCAAAAACGCATGGACGTGGCCCTCTTCGGCATGGGTGGCCCGCAAATGCGCGCCGCAGGCGTTGACGTGGTCACCGACTACAAAGAAGTTTCCGTGGTAGGCATCACGGAAATTCTCAGCCATCGTCCTTCTCTAATCCGTGCTATGCGCCATCTCGTTTCCGAAGCCCGGCGCCGCAGACCGCCTTTCGCCATCCTCACCGATTTTCCCGGCTTTCATCTCCGCCTCGCGCGCAAGCTCCGTCCGCTCGGCATCCGCAACATTT
The DNA here is from genome assembly GCA_049792735.1 of Candidatus Acidiferrum sp. Taxonomy (GTDB): domain Bacteria; phylum Acidobacteriota; class Terriglobia; order Acidiferrales; family UBA7541; genus Acidiferrum. Next base: position 7,941 of record JBARBE010000272.1, on the reverse strand, counting down.
ATTACATTTGCCCGCAATTCTGGGCCTGGCGTCCCTGGCGCGTCCGCGTAGTCCGCCGCCGTTTCGCGCAAGCCCTCTGCATTTTCTCCTTCGAAGAATCCTTCTTCGCCAACGCAGGCGTCCCGACGAAATTCATCGGCCATCCGTTAGTCGGCGCTGTGCACCCAACCCAGACCCGCGAGGAATTCTGCCGCGAACAAAATCTCGATCCTGCCCAATCGATCGTCACGATCCTGCCCGGCAGCCGCCACGCTGAACTCGCTCAACACTTGCCCATAATCCGCGAAGCTTGCACCCGCATCCATTCGCAGCATCCCGCTCAATTTGTGGTCGCCGCTGCCACTCAGGCCAACGTCAACGAACTCCAATCCGGTTGGAATCCTTCCCTCCACGTCCGCGTCGTCGAAAATCAAACCTATAACGCCCTAGCCGCGGCTGATGCCGCCATCGTCTCCAGCGGCACCGCCACTATCGAAGCTGCTCTCCTCGATGTCCCCATGGTGGTGGTCTATCGCGTGACTCCCCTCACCGCTCTGCTCGCCAAGCCTCTCGTCCGCACCAAATTTTTCAGCATGGTCAACCTGATCGCCGAGCGCCCTGTCGTTTCCGAGCTGATTCAAAAGGACTTCACTCCCGATCGCGTCTCTCAAGAAGTCCTCCGCCTTCTTAACGATCCGTCCGCACGCGAAATTCTTCGCGCCGGACTCGCGGAAGTCCGTCTCCGTCTCGGCCCTCCCGGAGCCGTCGATCGCGCCGCCGACGCCATCGCCTCTCTTCTCGCAACTCTCTCTGGCAACGCTTAGGCCCGTCTCTGCTATCCTATATAGGCAGAACGACGTTGCTCTGCACCCCGATGAAAGGCGCCCTTTGAAAGCTGCAATGCCCCTCCGCCGAAGAATTCGTGTCGAGTTTGCGTTCCTACTCCTCGCGGTGCTGGCCTGCGCTGCCCCCTCGGTGCACGCCCAGGTTCCCCAGCAAATCGGCTTTCTAGCCGATCACTACGACATCTCCGCCACGCTCGACTCCAACCACCAATCCATCAGCGCCGTCGCCAAAATCGAATTCACGGCCATGACCGTTACAGGCAATCTCAGTGTCGAGCTCCATCCCAATCTGATCGTCAGCTCCGTCACCACTGCCGGCGGCAAATCCGTCGGTTTTGGCCGCGATTCGATGAATCCCCTCTACGTCCTCGTCACGCTTCCCACCCCCGTCGCCACGGGCGGCCACGTCACACTGACCTTCACTTATTCAGGCTTGCTCGCCAACGCGGAAAACAGCCCCGTCCCGGGCGTCACCGCCGCCATGATCGGCCATGACAGCGCCTACTTGCTGCTTCCCTCCCGCTGGTTCCCTCTCACCGACTATCCGTCCAATCGCTACACCGCAACATTCCATCTCAACGTCCCGGACAACTTCGCGGTAGCGGGTTCCGGCAAATCTTCCGCCCCAACGCCGATGGCCGGAACCGCCGCTGCCGGTGGCGGCCGCCTTCTTTACACATTTGAGTGCCCCACTCCCGGCCCCCACGGCACCTTCGTCGCTGGAAATCTCCAACTAAATCCGAAGCAGTCCGAAGGGATTGACGTAGCCGTCTACGCTCCCCGCGCCGATTCCGCCAATGCCCAAGGCTTCGCGGATGACGTCGCCCACGCCGTCACCGTTTTTTCCGACATCTTCGGCGGCTTGCCGGATCCCAACATGACGATTATTCAATTGCCGGACGGAACCTTGCGCAGTTTCTCCGCTCCCGGCGTTCTCCTCCTCGCACGTCATCTTTGGGAGCCCAAATCCTCTGAGCGCACCATTGCAGGCCTGGTCGCCGCTCAGTGGTTTGGCAACTCCATCCTTCCTGCATCTCCGGGTGATGTTTGGGTCACCGACGGCCTCTCCCGCTACTGCGAAGAAATCTACGCCGAGCAAAGCGCCGGCAAGGAAGCCGGCCTCCGTGCCGTTGATGAATTCGCCGTCGGCGCGCTCATGTACGACGACGCCGCTCCCATCGCCCAAGCCGCGCGGCTCGCTCCTTATTCCAGCGACTACCGTTCTGTTGTTGAGAATAAAGGCGCCATGGTCTTCCACATGCTTCGCGCTCTGATGGGAGACGTCGCCTTCAGGAATCTTCTGCACGATTTTGCGACGAAGTATGCGGGCAAGACCGCGCGCATCGACGATTTCATCAATCTAGCCGACAAAGACGTCCAGGCCGCCGCCCCGCCCGGCACCGTTCCCCCGAATCTCCGAGCCTTTTTCGCGCAATGGCTCAATTCCACCGGCGTCCCCGATTTCACGCTCGACTACGTCGTCTATCGCACGCCCAAAGGTTTCCGCATCGTCGGCAAAATTAAGCAGCCCATCGACACCTTCAGCATGCCTGTTCAGATTCGCGTGGATACTGAAGGCAATCCCGAAACCAAGTGGATCGATATCCTGGGCACCGAATCTCCGTTCACCATCGAAACCTTCGGCCGCCCCAAACCCGGCGGTATCAAAATCGATCCCAACAATCTCGTTCTCAAAGGCAGCACTTCCCTTCGTGCTCGCGCCGCCATCGCGCGCGGTGAAGAACTCGCCGAGCAGGGCCTCTATTACGACGCCATCAAGCAGTACCAGCGCGCGCTCTCCATCCAGCCCGGCCGCCCGCTAGCTAATTTCCGCATGGGCGAAGCCTTCTTCTACCAGAAAAATTATCAGGCTGCCGCCAACTCCTTCCGAGAAGCTCTGCAAGCCGTGCCCGAGCCCTCCGAAAAATGGACCGAAGTCTGGGGCCACATCTATCTCGGCAAAATTTTCGATCTGCTGGGCCAGCGCTCCCGCGCCGTCAACGAATACAGCAAGGCCAAACAAACCAACGACGACACCGGCGGCGCCCAGGATCAAGCTGAGGCTCTCCTCAAGAAGCCATACTCCGAAGGCAGCATCTCCGCCGCAACTCCCGCCACCGGTGCAACTCCCACTGCCGCAGCCCCAGCCGCTCCTCCCGCTGGCGACCGCCCCACCTTAAAACGCCCCAATCCCAGCCAGTAACAAAAGCCATCCCAAGCAAAACGCGGCAGCGCATCTCACCGCGCAACGCTGGCGCACGCCATTCGGACAGCGCTCCTGCGGCGCGTTTGTCAATCTCACATCGTGAGCACAACGCGGAACTGCGCCTTCCCGCTCATCATCCGCGCGTAAGCCTCGGCCGCCTTTTCCAGCGGATACGTTTCAATCATCGGGCGCACGCCGCTCAATTCGGCGAAGCGCAGCGTGTCCTCCGAATCCGCAGGAGTTCCCGCGGCCCAGCCTTGAATCGTCTTGCTACCAAGAATAAGCTGTACCGGGGTCACCTCGATCGGATCAAATGTCGCTCCGACCACCATAAGCTTGCCGTTCGGCCCCAGCCCGTCGATTAGATCCGACATCGCCTTCGAGCTCGGCGCAGTGGCTAAAATCACCTGTGCGCCCCCTAGTTTCTTCAGTTCCTCCGTTGCGTTGGTCACCTGGTTATCGATGTACATGTCCGCCCCAAGTTTCTTGGCCAGCGCCGCGCTTTCGGCTCCTCGCCCGATCGCAACCACCTTATACCCAAACTTGTGCGCAAACTGAATTCCCAGGTGGCCCAGACCGCCGACGCCCAGCACCGCAACCAAGTCGCCGGGCATCGCACCGCTGTGCCGCAGCGCGTTGTAGGTGGTGATTCCCGCGCACAGTAGCGGCGCCGCTTCGACATCGCTCAAAGTGTCCGGTATCGCCACCAGCGCCTCCACGGGAGCCACCATATATTGCTGGTATCCGCCGTCATAGCTGATTCCCGCAATTTTCGAGTTCTCGCAATTACGAAAATCTCCCCGCCGGCAAGAGCGGCACGTCCCATCCTGCCCGCCGTGCCAGCCAACCCCAACACGCTGCCCCTTTTTCCACGCGGTAACGCTGGCCCCGACTTCATCAATCACGCCCGCGACCTCATGCCCCGGCACACGCGGATACTGAATTCCCGGCCAGGCGCCTTCTTTCGTCAGCACGTCGCTGTGGCAAACGCCGCAAGCCTGCACCTTGATAAGCACCTGCCCCGCTCCCGGCTTGGGAATCTCCCGCTCGACGATCTCGAAATCGCCTCCCGCCTTGGAAATCTGCGCCGCCTTCATCGGTGCTACTGCGACTCTCGTCGTTGCCATAACTCCTCCTTTGAATGTTTAGCGACTCCTGAAGATCCCTCGCTGCTACTCCATCTAGCCGCAGCCTACACCCACACCGCGCGGTGCCCTACGCCCAACATCCCGTTTGGATGCGCTACACAAAGGAAGGGTGCACTCTTCTAATAACGAAGATACCCTCGACGCCTAACACCAGCTCTGTACGGGCAATTGTCCCCGCATTTACCCGAATGCATCGACACCCGTCGCAAGCGGCTTTAATTAAGCGCGAGAAGCGCGTGCGTATGTTTGCGCCTTTAAGCCCCCGGCTAAGGCGCCTTCGGCTTTTCAACGCTCTGGTCGGTCCGGACCGAGAACAACAGAAAATTCGTGAAGCTGTGATGGATCATTGCGCGGTGATCGCCAAAATCGTCATACGCGGCCACAGCCTGGGGCAGCCAGACTCTCACGTTTTCCGTGCGAAACTGGACCGGCGCATAATCAATCGAAAGGTACATCTGTCTCACGTTTGCCGCCGGGATCGCTTTCATCAAGCTCGTCTCCAAATGCAAGACTTCTCCAGAGTCCACGCTGGAATCTTGTGCAATCCACGCTCGTCCTTTGAGTTCGGCGGGATAGGCCACGCCTCTGACACTAAACGACGCCGTATGGCTCGGCCTGTCCTTCCGTTGCTGGAAATGCACCACCCACGCAGTTTCTCCATTCCATTCTGCCGCGCCCTCGCAATTCATTTCATAGTCCTTCTGAAAATTCGGAAGGAAAATCAACGCCATGTCTGGCAGGCCAACATCTTGGCTGCTGGCGGGAAAATCGCGGCTTCCTCGCTCAGGCATGCGGCTCTCCCGCACCGCGAGCCCTCCAAGGCTCTGCTCAAAATCCACGGTGTAGTCAAACGTCCCTTTGCCGCCATCCAGCAGTAGACCCATGCTCCCAAGCACCCGGTATTCAATCTTTTCCTCGGCTGTAAAATTTTGAAGATTCGTGACCAGTTGATCGGCGCGAGCGCCCGCTTGTTCCAGAACATTGGATAGGTTGCAAGGCGCAGACGCAATACGAGACCGGAGCGGCGCATCGACGTCCGGCGGGTACCAGAACAGCGGCTTGCTATTCTCCTTCTTCTCTGCGTCCTTCGCTTTTCGAGCTGGCGGTGCTGCCGGCGACGCTGCCGGAACCGGCGCGGCCTCCACGATTCCTGCCGACGCCGTGGTTTGCGGAGTGACCTCAGCTTTCACAGGCGCTGGAGTTTGCGGAGCCGCCGCCGCGGTCGATGCGCTCAACTGCGTCCCTTCCCTATTCGCCTTTGGCGCAAAATAGCCCTGGCGAGCTTGCAGCCTCACGCCCTTCCGATCCACTTTGACCTTCAGCGCATGGTACGTCCCATCCGGTTTCCACTTCTTCGGCGAAAACTCCAGCACGTACACGCACTCCGGCGCCTGCGTCAAACTCTTGAATCCCCCTTCCAAATCATTGCTGTTGTGGAAGTAAGTCCCGCCGGTCCCGTTCGCAAGCTCCGCCATGACGTCTTCATCCAGATTCATCGTGTCGCTGTAATACTTCATCGTCGAAGACGAAGACCCTCCTTGCACGCTGGCGTCGAGTTCCGTGGTGTATGGCCCACGAGCGTCCAGTGCGCTGATGATCACGTTGGACTGCGCTGCAAGGTCCAAAATCCGCGATTTCTCGCCAACAGCTTCGGGCGTAATCGTCAGGAATCCCGGCGAGACCAAAATCAGCGTGCGCTGTCCCGGCAAACTCGCCATTTTCCGCACAAACTCGCCGATCGTGTCGAGCGTTGCCGAAACGTCGTGCTCCCCTATCGCCAAAGATTGTGCCGCGGCGGATCGCACCATGCTCTCCAGCATGCTCTGTGTCACGCCATGCAGATGCGAGCAAGTCAGGTAATCGGCCTCGGCCAGCCTCAGGGCTTCTTCGTTGTGTTTATTTTGGATCAGATCCGCCTGGTAATAATCAATGTTTGGGCAGGAATGCTCATCGTGCCGGTAGAGTTCGCGCACATGCAGCTTCATAACCGCTTCTTCCAATGTCGCGCGGTCTTGCGTCAAGCCGCTGTTCGCTCCGGACGTGGAAACCACGGCAGCCATGTCCGCTTTTCCTAGCGACTCCCCCAGCATCTTCTTCGCAACCTGTTGAGCGCGCAGCAAATCGCCCACGCCAAGGTGCAAATCGTCGAATAGAAAAACAAGGAATCGCTTTGGCGTGACCGGCGGCGCAGGCGCAATCGCCGCGGAAGGAGCGGCGGACGGCGTTGCAGCAGACTTCGCAACACCCTCCAGCCCCGCAAACTTCTCAATCGTGAATCCCGTTATCTCTTGCCGTTTGTTTTTGTCGAAAAGCTCGAAGTCTTCCTTCTTCAAGTCGCCCACCACGTGCCCTTGCCCATCCCGCACCACCACCGGCACCAGAACCGCATTCACGTTCACTTCAATCTTGGGAGTCGCTTCCGGAGCCTGCGCTTCTTTCTGTTGCCCTCCCAAGTTCGCGCAAATTAGTAAGGCAAAGCAGCTTGCGACAGCCGCCGGCAAATACTTCGCATTGGAATTGGTAGCAATCCTTCAATTCTACGCTTTCAGAATCGTTGGCCGCTCGAAAACAGAGATCCGCGCAGTGCCGTTTCTCCTCGCCTTCTGCCGGAAGGCTCCAGACGAATTCCATGGGAAGTTCGGCCGGGCTGCCGATAAAATGAAATCATGCCTCACAAGAAAGCGCGTCCAACTCGCGGAAAGAACGCATCGCGCCATCACCAACAGTCCCGATGATTTCCTCGAATAATTTTCCCCGGATAGCAATTTTGCCCTTGACAGTCACATATCGCGAGGGTATAGTGGGCATTGGGTAAATGTGTATTCGGTCTCCGGAACGCCAATCTCCTGATTGGCGTTTTTTTGTTGGGACCGCCTGTCTTGCCGCAAAACATTTGAAATGAACACTTTTACAAAAATGCCCCATTTTGCAGCAATTCCATGCTCTAACCGCCTTTAGAATGAACACTTTTCAAAGAGCATCAAAAGAAAGCACTTGAAGTGTCTTTAGAATGAATACTTTTGCAAAAACCGGGGGGAGGGGTACCCATCGCGTTCGGCAGTTCCGGCTAAATTCCCCCGGAGCTGGCCGAGGTACCCGCCTGCAGCTTCTTCCAGGCCCGAGTGAAGACGTCGCAGGCCCGGTCGTCGAACAGCACGAAGTAAATCTTCTCAACCGACGGTGCTGACTTCAAATGCCGGATCGCTTCTTCGAGCATGATGGACGCGCACTCTTCCATGGAGAAGCCGGCAATGCCCGTGCCGACGGCGGGAAAGGCAATCGTCTTTAACCCGCGTTCGGCAGCGATACGCAACGAATGCGCGACGGAATTGCGCAAGTTCGCCGCTGTGGTCCGTCCGCCAAGCTGCATGCTGGCCGCATGTATCACGTGCCGCGCTTTCAATTTGCCTCCGCCGGTGATGGCCGCGTAGCCGACCGGGATGCTTCCAATTTCATCGCATTCGCGCTGGATTTCTTCTCCGCCCCTTCGCCGGATCGCTCCCGCAACGCCGGCGCCCAGCTTCAAATCGTTGTTCGCAGCATTGACGATCGCGTCCGTATCCATCTCCGTCAGGTCGCCCTGCTGGATCACGATTTTTTCTGAAAGCGTATTGCTCATGTGGTTTTCCGGCGGGTTTTACTTCAGCAGCTTCTTGTACGCCGCTTCGTCGAAACCCAGGACGATTTGGTCGCCGCGAATGACGACGGGCCGCCGTATTAGATTTGGCGTTCCGGCCATTAGCTTAATCGCTTCCGCTCTCGA
>JBARBE010000271.1:0-3691 GCA_049792735.1 Candidatus Acidiferrum sp. | reverse complement strand
GTGGCTGTTCCTCGGGGCGCTCACCGAGGCGTTCTTCCTCACCGCCCTCGACGTGATCGACCTGATGGAGGTCATGGTCATGCCGGGCGTCCAGGGCAGCTACGCGAACATCCTGCGAGCCGAGGTGTCGGCTGCCGTGCTGCCGAGGATGCGGGAGCGCTTCGCGGAACGGGACCGGAGCAGCTGGCTGGAGGCACTGGACAGGGCCGGGGTACCCGTGGCTCCGGTATCGAGCCGGGAGGAATGGTTCGCCTCCGAGACGGTCGCTGCTAACGGCCTTCGCCTGGAGATGGATCACCCGAGCCTGGGCCTGGTGGCGCTGCCGGGGATCCCGCTCGAGCTGTCGGCCACGCCGGCCACGGTCCGCCACCTCCCCGACGAGTCGAGGTGGGCGCGGTCTGGCACCTACTGGCACGACCACCCCGCGACCGTGGATGGCGGCAAGGCCGGGGAACAGGACAGCCTGCCACTGTACGGAATCCGGGTCCTGGACGCGTCGTCGTTCGTCGCCGGTACGTTCGGTCCATCGATCCTCGCCCAGTACGGAGCGAGCGTGATCAAGCTCGAGCCACCGACCGGGGACCCTTACCGCGCGTTCTCCGGCAGCTTCGCCGTCATCAACCAGGCGAAATCCGGGCTCTGCCTGGATATCACCACCCCCGGGCACCGGCGGACCCTGGACGAGCTCATAGCCGGGACAGACGTCTTCGTGGAGAACCTCCGGCCAGCCTCCCGCCGGCGCCTTGGCCTCGGCTGGGACGCGACGCAGGCGGTCAACCCCAGGCTGGTGCACTGCTCCATGGGCGGCTACGGCCGCGGGCCCCTTGGCGACAAGCCCGGGTTCGACCCGCTGCTCCAGGCGCGCAGCGGGCTCATGCAAGCCCAGGGCGGCGCGGCCGGGCCCGCGTCGTCCTCGATGCTTGTCCACGACATCGCGGGCGGCTCCCTGGCGGCCGTCGGCATCCTGGCGGCGCTGTACCACCGAGAGGTGTCCGGGGCGGGCCAGCACGTTGGCACGTCACTGGCGCACGCCTCGGTCATGGTGCAGGCGGGAGAGCTGACGTCGTTCCCCGGCAGCCCGGCGCCTCCGGCCGGCGGCCGGGACTGGCCCGGCCCCAGTGCCTACCGCCGGCTGTACCAGTGTGCTGACGGGTGGATCTGCCTGTGGGCGGCCGACGGCGCCGGCGAGGCGGCCACGGACCGAGCCCTCGAGTCAGCCGGACAGTACCGGCCCGAATCCGGACCGGGCGCGAACGGGCTTGCCGGTCGGCTGGAGGTCATGCCGGTGTCCGAGGCGCTCGACCGCCTGACGGCCGCCGGGGTCGCGGTGGCCCGGGTGCTCAGCCGCTACGACGTGTTCACCGACCCGTGGCTGCGGGAGAACGAGATGTTCCACTCGATTCCCGATCCGCAGGTCGGCGCCTACTACGGGATCAGGGGAGATACGGTCTGGGCGGGAACAGCGGGGGGTCCCGCCGTCCGGTCGTTCTCGATCGGCCAGGACACCGCCGATGTACTGGCCGGTCTCGGAGCTGTACGACGCGGATCGTGAGTAACAGATGTGACATTACGGTCTCGCCTCGATCAAAACGGCAGCGAAGACGCAATAGTCATTCGAACGATTGGAGAATCCGTGGGCTGTGGCCTGCTGTATCACGCACGTGCCCGGGGTGAGAAGCACTTCGCTATCATCGAGAAGCATCCACATCTCGCCTGACAGCACCACCAGATAGTCGAGGGTCAGGGTGCGGTGCATGGTGCGGTGGCGCTCGATCTTGGCCCGTTCAGACTGCGCGGAGAGGCCGAACTCCGCGTCGGCAGCGCGATGATCTACGGCCGCCGACATGTCGTCGGGCGGCAGTTCGATAACCCGGAAGACGGTGCCATGCCGTTCGGGCTCAATGCGGATGCGACGAAGCGCGCGGTCGACACCGCCAGCAGGCCGCGCGGGCATCTCGGCCGTCGCCCACAGCTCGTGCATGACCAATCCCGGGAACGACTGGGAATCCAGCCGGTTCGTGCCGCCATCATCGAATTGGACGATGGACCTGCCTTGATCGTCGTGGGCGGTGACGATCCTCCGGATGCCGGTCACCGCGGGCTCGCCCGACGGAACCGGGGTATTACCTCAGCGGCGAAGGTTTGTATCGATTCCACGTCGAACGGGGCGCGCGCCGCCAGCACGATCCAGTCCGCCCCAGCGTCGAGGTATCTGCCGATGGCGTCCGTTACCGCATCAGCCGAACCGGTCAGTACTCCTGCGCTGATCATGTCAGCAGCCGGACCGAAGCGTTCACGCAGATGGGCGAGGCGATCTTCCCCCGCGGGAATCAACGCGAGGTTCACTGACGTCTGGAACCTGTCCGGGTGAGGGGCAGCGCTCAGGACGGCCGATCTCTTGGTCGCGAACTCGTCGGGAGACACGAAAGCGATGTTCCACCCGTCCCCGATCTGCCCCGCCTGAGCAAGGGCTTTCGGACCGCTGGCTCCTACCCAGATCCGGGGCGAAGCCTGCAACGGCTTGGGATTGCACATCGCTCCGGTGAGCGTAAAGAACTCGCCATCGAAGTCCACCGTAGGCTCGACGAACAGCGCGCGGACGACGTTCACGTATTCCTTCAGCCGCCGCAGGCGAGTGGCGGGTTCTTCGAACGGCAGGCCGTAAGCGAAGTACTCGTGCTGGTGCCAGCCCGCACCGATGCCGAGTTCCAGACGGCCACCCGAAAGGTGATCAATGGTGACCGCGGCATTGGCGAGCATACCGGGGTGCCGGTAGCCAGCGCTGTAGACCAGGCAGCCAACCCGGACCGCGGAGGTGACTGCGGCCAGTGCGGCGTGACACGAGAGTGCTTCGAAACAGTCCTTCGACTCATCGATCTGGGAGGGATAGAGGTGGTCCCAGACACTGATCCAGTCGAATCCAGCCTTCTCGACAGCTTTCCACATTGTCGTGAGCTCGGATATCGAGCAGGACTGAAGCCCGACGTGAACCCCGAATCTGGGCTGCGCCCCTTCCCGATTCACCTGCACCACCTGCCGCGCTGCCACGTCCACAATGTCACCTCAGTCTTTCGAGGACATGATCGCTGCCCGGTCCAGCGACTCGAACAGGTCGCGCTCGAGCACTCGCGCCGGCGAGGAGTCCGGCACCAGCGAGTCAAAGCCGTGCGGAAGCCCGGCGTAGACGTGCAGGTCGACAGGGACACCGCTGCGCAGCAGGCTGGACGCTAGCTCGACCGACTCCACGCAGAACATGTCCGCCGCGCCCACGACAATCGTCGTTGGCGGAAGGCCGGAGAAATCGGCAACGCGCGCGACCGCCGCATAGGGCTCCGGCAGCTCCACGCTGGCGCCGTCGGGAAGGTAGCTGTCCCAGCCGAGCCGGTTCGCCGCACCGGCCCAGACGGCCAGGCGCACGCCGGCTGGCGGCACGGTCCTGTCGTCGACCATCGGCGCGATGAGCACGAGGTGACGGATGGCGCCGATGCCCAGGTCACGGCAGCGCACCGCGAGCGCGGCCGCGAGGCCTCCGCCGGCGCTCCCGCCGGCTACCACGATCCGGCCCGGTTGGATGCCGAGCTCTTCCGACCGGAGCAGCGTCTCACTTAGCCCGTCCAGGCAGTCCCGCAGCCCAGCGGGGAAGGGATGTTCCGGCGCCAGCCGGTAGTCGGGCGCGACAACGACATACCCT
>JBARBE010000270.1:0-9943 GCA_049792735.1 Candidatus Acidiferrum sp. | reverse complement strand
TTTTGTGAAGTGGAATTAGAGGGGTTGGACGTTCGAGGCCTGCAGACCCTTGGGGCCCTTGGTCACTTCGAATTCAACCGCTTGGCCATCATTCAGCGACTTGTAGCCATCAGCCACGATCGCGGAGAAATGGACGAAAACGTCCTCTCCACTCTGGCGCTGGATGAACCCGAAGCCCTTGCTGGCATTAAACCACTTCACTGTTCCTTGTTCTTTACTCACTGCTGTACTCTTTTCTGTCGGTTGACTTGCAACCGAGCATTACTAAATTGAGCTATTTGGTGCCTCGAATTCCGAACCCCTCTAGAGAGTTCCGGCCGTCCTCGAACGTAAAAAAAGGCCGCAAGTTTGACCCTGCGACCGCTTTACAAATCCAAAGGCGATACAAGAGCAACAAACGCAACTGCAGAATACTATAGGTTGGGCCATTTGCCAAGAGAAATATTTGCATTTTTTCCCTAGCCCGCAAGCGGGACTAGCGAGCGGATTTGCGGACTAATCCGGCAGAGTCGCTTCGCTGGTGATGGTGAAATGCGCTGCGGCTCCGGCGACCTTGGGCAGGCTGGGCGGCGTGACGGGCTGGCCTCCGCCGATCCAGACGTCGACTCTTCCAGGATCAATGCGGTGCTTTCCGGACTCGTCAACGATGCTCAGATCACGTCCACGCAGGACGAATTTTACAGTCTTTTTCTCACTGGGTTCGAAGTGGAGCCGCTGGAAACCCTTTAATGCGCGAAGCGGCGCGCCGCCAACGCCTGGATGCGAGATGTAAAGCTGGACGACCTCATCGCTGCCGAAACGGCCGGTATTCTTCACCTCGGCGGAGATGGTGACGGCGTCCGCGGCAGAAATCGTCGGGTGATCGGCGTGCGCTTGATCGTAAGCGAAGGTTGTGTAGCTCAATCCGAAGCCGAAGGGATAGAGCGGCTCGCCGTCGAAATACCGGTAGGTGCGATTAGCCATCGAGTAGTCATCGAACGGCGGAAGCTGATCGACAGATTTGTAGAAGGTAACGGGCAAGCGGCCGGCGGGGCTGAAATCGCCCGCGAGCGCTTCCGCGACGGCAGTGCCGCCCTCTTCGCCGGGATACCACGCTTCGAGAATGGCGGGAATGTTTGCGTCGGCCCAGTTGACGGCGAGGGCGCTGCCGTTGGTCAGGACGAGAACAGTGGGTTTGCCGGCGGCGTAAACGCGTTCGAGCAGTTGTTCTTGCGGAGCGGGAAGATCGATGCGCGTGCGGTCGCCGCCTGCGAAGCCTTCGGCGTTCACCTTCATTTCCTCGCCTTCAATGCGCGCCGAGAGCCCTATGACTATGACGACGAGGTCCGCGTCGCGCGCGGCGTCGATGGCCTTGCGCTCTTCGTTGTCGGGAATGCTCCAGATCAGCCGGGCTTCCGAGCTGCGGACGTCCTGAAAATATTCGATCTTGAGCGAATAGAGATGGTCTCTTTCGAGATGAACCTTTTTAGTTAGGGTAGAAGCAGGATGGTGAAGCGTCCAATCCTCGACGGCGAGGTTGCCATCGAGCCAGACGCGATAGCCGTCTTGCCCGGTGAAACCGATGAGGTAATCGCCAGATTCAGGAACCGTAAGGAAACCTGTCCAGCGGACCGAGTAATTTTTGAGCAGTTGCGGCGAGATGCCCGTGTCGCCCCAGGCGAAGTCCACGGTGGCATCGCTGCGGCTCATCGCGGGCGAACCTTCGAGCGTCATATTCGGGTAGTAGTCCGCTTTAAGACCGTGTTCGGTGCAAGCGGCGTCGGCACAAAGAGAGTCTGAGGGAATTGGCCTGGTGACCGGGCCGACGAGGCCGGTGCCTTCCACATAAACGACTTTGGATTGCGGAAAGCGATTGCGAATGCCGGCAAGGATGGTAACCGGCTTCGAAGGCGTGCCGTTGTAGTTGCCTTCCAGCGCGTCAAGGCTCTCGGCGTTGGGACCGATAACGGCGATCGTCGCGGGCGTCTGCTTTAGTGGAAGGAAGTTATCTTTGTTCTTGAGCAGAACGAGCGCTTCGCGGGCCATGCGAAGGGCGAGCTCGCGATGCGCTTCGGTGTCGTTCTCTGCGGGCGTGATACGCGAAAAGGGATCGGTGGATGGCGGGTCGAACATGCCGAGGCGAAAGCGCGCGATGAAAAGGCGGCGCAAGGAGCGGTCGAGGTCGGCCTCGGAGAGCAAGCCTTGATGGACCGTGTTCAGGATTGCCGCATGCTCGGTGCTCATCGCGTGACGGTAGTCGCCGCAGATAAGATCCATTCCGGCTTTAAAGACTGCGGCGACGCCTTGTTCGGGGGTAGGCATGAAATGATGGCCGCCAAAAACATCGGCAACGGCGCCGCAATCGGAGACAACATAGCCTTGAAAACCCCAGTCTTTGCGGAGATGTTCCTCGAGCAGATCGGTATTCGCGCAAGCTGGCTGCCCGTTTAAGGAGTTGTACGCGCACATCACGGATTCGGCCTTGCCTTCCATAACCGTGGCGCGGAACGCGGGCAGATAGGTGTCTTCCATGTCGTGGCGGGAGGCATGCACGTCAACGGAATGGCGCGTGGATTCGGGGCCGCTGTGGACGGCAAAGTGTTTGGGCGTGGAGACCGTCTTGAAATAACCCGGATCGTTGCCTTGCAAGCCGGTGACGAAAGCGACGCCGAGGCGCGAAGTCAGAAATGGGTCTTCGCCATAGGTTTCCTGGCCGCGGCCCCAGCGCGGATCGCGAAAGATATTGATGTTCGGAGACCAAACGGTGAGGCCGCGATACCAATCGGAAGAGCCGTCGGGATGCACGGTGGCGTAATACTTGGCGCGAAACTCGGTGCTGATGGTCTCGCTAACCTGATGCATCAGCGGCTCATCGAAAGTCGCGGCCATACCGATGGCCTGGGGGAATACCGTGGCGATTCCCGCGCGGGCGACGCCGTGAAGTCCTTCGTTCCACCAGTTGTATTCCGGAACGCGCAGACGCGGAATGGATGGAGCGGTGTGGCCGAGTTGAGAGACTTTCTCTTCCAGCGTCATGCGGGAAATTAAATCGTCGACGCGCTGCTCGATGGGGAGTTTGGGATTGAGGTACGGCGCGTCCGCGGGCGCTTGCTGCGCGGAAGCGGCAGCAGAAATCACCAGGCAGACGAGCAGCCAAGCGAAAATAGACGAACCTTTTCTATGATCGCAGACGAGCGCAGGCAGATTCACGTGAAACACCTCGCGGGAGAGTCTATCGCGGACTAGTCCTCCGATGGAACAGGCGCAGTCCCGGCCCAACGGCGTCCGGTCGTGTATTGAGTAGGTCAACCCACCCTGCCGGAAAGCGTTGACCTGGACTGTAACAGCTACTTAACATAGAGAGATGCGGCGGAGGCTCCAGATCACGCTATGCGGGACGCTTGTGGCCGCGCTGTGCGTCGCAGCCGGCGGGTGCGAAGACGCGGCTAAACACGGTGTCCAGGCGCACGTGCCCGCGCTTTCTCCGGCGAATGCCGCTGCCGCTCAGGTTCCCGCTAACCTGGGAGAGTTGCCGCTGGCAAAGCTTTCATCGGAGTGGCTCAATGCGCTGGCGCTGCGCGTTCCCGGGCCGAAGGAATATTTGATCCAGCAGGTGGAAGCGAAATTTTCTTCCGGCGAACAGAACTACAAAGCCGGGCATCTGGAAGCAGCGCGGCGCGATTTTGACGCGGCCGTCGATTGGCTGCTCGAAAGCGGCTTCGACGTAAACAGTGATCCCAAGCTCAACGATTTATTCCGCCGGGTGGTCGATTCCGTTTACAACGAAGAGCTGGAAGCCTTCCGCGAAGGGGACGGTTTTCAGGAAGCGCCGGCGGTGCCGGCGGCCATTGACGAAGTGGCGGAGATGACGTTCCCCGTCGACCCGCGCTTGAAGCAACGCGCTGAAGAAGCAGCCAAGAACGTTTCGCATGACTTACCCCTGACGGTGAACGACGAAGTACTTTCCTTTCTCAATTTCTTCCAAACACCGCGCGGCCGGGCCATCGTGGAGACCGGCTTGCGCCGCTCCGGGCGTTATCGAGCCATGATTTCGCGCGTGCTGCGCGAGGAAGGCCTTCCGCAGGATTTGATCTATCTGGCGCAAGCGGAAAGCGCGTTCCAGCCGCTGGCGCTTTCACGCGCCGGCGCGCGTGGCATCTGGCAATTCGTGGCGTATCGCGGCATGGAGTACGGCCTGCGGCACACCTGGTGGGTGGACGAACGTCAGGACCCGGAAAAGGCTACCCGCGCGGCCGCACAGCATTTGCGCGATCTCTATGGGCAATTCGGCGACTGGTATCTGGCGATGGCCGCGTATAACTGCGGCCCGGGAAACGTGCAGAAGGCCGTCGAGCGCACGGGCTACGCGGATTTTTGGGAGCTATACCGGCGCAATGTGCTGCCGCGCGAAACGAAAAATTACGTTCCCATCATTCTGGCGCTTACGCTGATCGCCAAGGATGCGGCGCACTACGGCATACAAGTCGATCCAGAGCAACCGGTCCCTACGGATATCGTAAAGCCCGGCCGCGCGATTGATCTGCGGCTGGTGGCCGAGACGATCGACGTGGATGTCGAGACGCTGCGCAACCTAAATCCCGAACTGCTCCGGCTCGCCACGCCTGACGATCCCAACTTCGAGCTGCATTTGCCCGTGGGCACGGCCGAAAAATTTTCCGCGGAGATTGCGGACATCCCGCCGGACAAGTGGGTGAGCTGGCGGCGTCATCGCATCGAAGCCGGGGAGACTCTGACTTCGATTGCGAAAAAATATCATGTGACGCCAGCGGCGATTTCCGAGGCGAACAATATGGACCGGCACGACGCGCTGGACGTCGGAGAAAAACTGATCATTCCCGCGGCCCCTTCTTCGGATTCCAAGCGCCGGTTGATTCGTTATCGCGTGCGCAGAGGCGATACGTTGGGAGGAGTCGCCGATCGTTTCAGTGTGGCGACGGAAGATGTGCGCAAGTGGAATCACATGAGGACCAACCATGTGAGCCGCGGCATGGTTTTGCGCATTTACACGGTGGGCGGCATGCCCGAGACCGCGCCGACGCGCCATCATGCGAAAACCAGATCGAAGAGCGTTTCCCGCAAGCCAGCCGCATCCGCAGGTAGTGCCACCGCATCGATTCACAATTAAGTCTTTTCTTTACAATAGGTTAGGAAAAACTCAGGGAGCCATCCCCTTGCTCGAATTGCCGCGCTTCGGCGAGTTCTCTTTTTTGGAACGTTTAGTTTTCGTGAGTTTAGCGCAGAATGCTTGACAACTTTGTTGGAGTACGATAACAACTTCGCTGCGGCGGAGGGGAGTCGGTGACTCCGGCTGAGGCAGCGTCCCACGAGCCATAGGCTTGTGGATTCCCCCCTCGGGAGGATGCAATGGATTTCGAGAAAGACAACTTCGAAGACGACAACGAGCTGTCGCGGCTGGAAGAAGAAGACGAACTGGCCGGCGGCGGTGATGAGATCGTGGAGACGGAAGAGGAAGAAATCCTCATCACCGAGGACGAGCCGGTAGCGGCAGCGCCAGCAGCGAAAGCGGCCTCCAAGCCGGCGGCGAAACCCGCTAAGAAGGCCGCACCGAAAAAGAAGGCCAAAGCGAAAGCCAAAAAAGCCAAGCCCAAGCCCAAACCAAAACCGAAAAAGAAGGCGAAGAAGGCGGCCAAAAAGAAGAAGAAGCGGCGGTAAATTCTCCCGCTTAGCCGAATGATTTGATGCAAGGAGAGGCTTGGGCCATCGTCCAGGCCTTTTCTTTTTGGAATGGTTTGCGAGCCACCCTGGCACTCGAGCGGCCCTGGGGCCTTCCCAATCGGGCACGGTAGTCTCTCAAATTGGGAAGTTTCTCGGCTTCCCAAACAGTCAGCTTGCCGGAATGAACAACTGCCGCTAGCATAGCCCTGCATGTTGCGGGCGCTGGAACAGATACGGCGGATGCGCGGCGGCGCGCAGTCACACTTGATGCGCTGCTCGGACGGGAACTATTACGTCGTCAAATTCCAAAATAATCCGCAGCACCGCCGGATTTTGGTGAACGAACTGCTCGGAACGAAGCTGGCGGCGCGGCTGGGGCTTCCGACGACGCCAGTGGCTATTGTCGAAGTGTCCGAGGAACTCATCCGCTTGACGCCGGAGCTGGCGGTAGAAATGCCGCGCCAGCGGATCCCGTGCCAGGCGGGGCTGCAGTTCGGCTCGCGCTACCCGGGCGATCCGCGGCGCCTCGCGCTTCACGACTTTCTGCCCGACGAGCAATTGCGCCAGGTGGCCAACCTTTACGATTTCGCGGGCATGCTGGTCTTTGACAAGTGGAC
This sequence comes from Candidatus Acidiferrum sp., assembly GCA_049792735.1. Lineage (GTDB taxonomy): Bacteria > Acidobacteriota > Terriglobia > Acidiferrales > UBA7541 > Acidiferrum. The sequence continues at coordinate 3,650 of JBARBE010000270.1, read as the reverse complement.
CTGCAATACCAACGGACGCCAGACGCTTTTTTTTCCAGCCCCGCCTCGCGAGGCGCTCCAGACCGCGAATTCATCCGGAGCTGAAACGGAAAAGAGAGGATTCGAATACAGTACGCTGATGATCGATCAAGGTTTTTGCTTCAATGCCGGCGAATGGAATTTCCCCGATGCGCCCCTGCGCGGGCTCTATGCGCGCAATCGAGTGTATGAAGGCGTGACCGGAATGGAGTCCTTTGCACCCTGGCTCGAGCGCCTGGAAAAGCAAATGACCGAACGCGCGCTGGACGACATCACCCGGCAAATTCCTCCGGCCTGGTATGAGGACGACCTTGACGCCGTGCTGCGCCTGTCCGAGCTGCTGCTGCAGCGGCGCTCTCGCGTTCCGGAGCTCCTTCTGGCCGCCAAGCAATCCAATCGCCAGCCCTTCCCAAACTGGGTGTGACGGAAATGGACGTGATCTATGACGGAAACTTCCTCTGAATCCGCGGCAAACGAACGCAACTGCGCCTACCGCATCTTGCGGTACACGCCGAACCTCGTGCGCGACGAATGGGTGAACATCGGCGTGCTGCTTTTCGATCCGCTATCCGGCGAACGCCGTCTGCGCCTCATCGAGGAGCAAGAAGAATTTGCGCGCGTGCGCCGGCTGCATCCGGAAGCTGACGAAACTCTGTTACGCGCCTTGCGCGACGATCTGGAAGATCGCTTCGAGTCCTCCCGCAGCTCGCAAGGTCATGGCCCGAACGGCGGCCCCTCCAACGGCAGCGCTCTGCAGGAACTCCTGCGCAAGTGGGACGATACGCTCTCGAACGCACTCCAGTTCGCCCCGCAGAAAGGCGTCCTCTCGCAGGATCTGGATGCGGAGCTCGAACGTCTCTACGGAGACCATGTCGCCGTGCCCCGCGCGGCGGCGCGCGTAGGCGCACCGGGAAGCCGCGCGCAGATGCGTTCCTATTGCTCGCAAGTTTTCCGCCAGGCACGCCTTTGGGACCGCATCCAGAAATCCGTGCGCGCCTCGGAATTTACGTTCCCCGGTGATCCCATGCGCATCGATTACAGCTACCGGCGCAACGGCACGCGCGGCTTTCTCCACACGCTCTCCGTCTCGCGTGCGCCGGGCGACGCCAAAGTGCTGGCTTACACAGCGGAACGTATCGCCGCCAAGGCGTCACTCAAGACCGAATTCGCCGCCATCACCGATCTCGCACTGAAAGGAGAGAGCGACCGCGACCGCTTCGTGGACCGCACCCTGCGCGACGCCGGCATCGAGCCCGTTCCTTTGGATCACTTTGCGGTTTGGGTCGGAAAGCTGAAGCCGGCGATGCAGTGAGATTCCTCGCCCGCTGGTTGGGCTCGAGACGCGAAAAGCGGTCCGCCCCGCATCGAACACGTCCCTATTCCGAGACGGCGACAACAAGCAGCGTAGCGTCGTCATGCCAGTGCCCGCGGCTGAACTCGCCTGCCGACGCCAGGATTTTCTCCTGCAGCGACCGCGCCGTCTCCGCGCGGTTCTCTTGGAGCAGCCCTAGCAACCGTGCTTCGCCGTACTCCTCGCCAGCGGGGCCGGAAGCCTCCGTCACGCCGTCCGTAAACAGAATCACGCGATCGCCCGGCGCAAGCTGCGCCGCGCCTGCCGCAAACGTCTGATGCGGAAAAACCCCCAGCACTCCGCCGCCCGCCTGCAATCGCTCGTGCGACCCGTCGCGGTGCAGAACGATGGGCGCATTGTGTCCCGCGTTCGTATACCGCAAAAGCCGCTCCGGGCCGTCGAGCTGCGCATAAAAAAACGTAATGAAACGGTCGCTGCCGGTATTGTGGCAAACCAGCGAATTCAGCCGCGCGCACAATCCCTCGGGAGGCAAAGAAGAGGAGGCCAGCCCCCGCACGGCCGCCTGCAAGTTGGACATCAAAAGCGCGGCAGGCAAGCCCTTGCCGGCCACGTCGGCGATGCACAGGCCGAGCGTCGCTTCGTCGAACGACAGGACGTCGTAATAATCTCCGCCGATGCTCTGCGCCGGCTGCCACGCGCCCGCGATTTCGTACCCCGCCTGCTGCGGAATGCTCTTCGGCAAGAGGCCTTGCTGGATGGACCTGGCCTCGGCCACTTCATGTTCCTGCTGGTGAAACTGGTGCGCAATTTCTTTGTGGTCCTGGTTCTCCTGCGCCGCGCGGCGGCGGGACGTGCGCCGCTCGCGCCCCAGAGCGATTTGCTTTTGCAAGATTTCCAACAGCCGCGCGTTGGTCCACGGCTTTTCCACGAAATCCGCCACGCCGTACTGCATGGCCTCCACCGCCAATCCCACGGTCGCCCACCCGGTCATCACCACGATCGCCGGTGCATCCTCGTTCTCTTTCAAATGGCTAAGCAGGTCCAGCCCCTCGCGGCCAGAGGTCGTATCCCGCGCGTAATTCAAATCCATCAGCAGCAGGTCGAACTCGCGCGCCGCCACGGCGCTCAGCAATTCCGCTGGTGAGGTTACCGCCTCGGTTTCATAACCCTGCCCCTTGAGCAGCAAACGAAGCGCGTTCAGCACATCCGGCTGATCGTCGGCAATCAGGATTCGCGGCGTAGGAGCGACCATGTCTACGTTTGTCTCAGTGCGGAATGGCAGGCCGGCTTCCACACTTCATCTGATGTAAGCCGCTTGTTTTTGATACATTGCCGAAGGGGCGTATTCCCTTGCGGGTTGCGCTGCACCATTTGTGGGAATGCCCATCCCACATCCGGACAGGTGTCCGAATGCAGGAACTACGCCCGGGCTGTCCTGTGGGCATCCCTCCGCACCTGGCGCCATTCCTGCGGAGACTCAGGTGTAATTTTCGACGAAAAGAGTCGCTAAAGCACTGGTTCGGACCAGTTCTCCAGCGTCTCCTTCACCTTGTGCAGGAACTGGTGAGCAATCGCGCCGTCCACCACCCGGTGATCGTAGCTCAGCGTGATGTAGCACATCGAGCGGATGGCAATCGAGTCGTTGATCACCACCGGCCGCTTTTCAATCGCGCCGAGGCCCAGGATGCCCACGTTCGGCTGGCTGATGACCGGCAATCCAAAAAGCCCGCCAAAAACGCCTGGATTGGTAATCGAGAAGGTGCCTTCCTGCACCTCCTCGGGCCTGAGTTTCTTCGTGCGCGCGCGCTCCGCCAGATCGTTCAGTGTGCGCTGGATGCCCAGCACATTCTTCTCATCCGCGCCTTTCACCACCGGCACGATCAGTCCCCAATCGAGCGCCACGGCAATGCCGATGTTGATCTCCTTGTGCAGCACCACGTTCGTGCCGTCCAGCGACGCGTTCATTGTTGGGTAAGCGCGCAGCCCGGCCACCGCGGCCTTCACGAAAAACGGCATGAACGTCAGCTTGGTGTCGTAGCGCTCCTGGAATTCATCCTTGGCCTTGGCGCGCAGCGAGGCCACCTTGGTCATATCTACTTCATCGACCGAATAAACGTGCGCGGAAACGCGCTTGGAAGCCACCATGTGCTCCGCGATGCGCACCCGCATATTGCTCATCGGCTCGACTTGGTAGTTGCCGAAATAAATTTTCTCACGCGGCACCGCCGATTCGAACGCCACGTGAATTTGTCCGCCAGAAACCGCCGGAGGCGCTGGCGCCGCGGCCGGTGCTGGAGGTGGTGGCGGCGCAGGCCGAGCT
>JBARBE010000269.1:0-4404 GCA_049792735.1 Candidatus Acidiferrum sp. | reverse complement strand
AGCATGAGCATCTCGGCGGCGACGCCGCGCGGGATGAGCCGCGGCAGCCGCTGGGTGCCTCCGGCGCCGGGCAGCACGCCGAGCCTGGCTTCGGGCAGGCCGAGCTTGACGCCGCCGGCGGCGACCCGGAGGTCACACGCCATGGCCAGCTCGAGCCCGCCGCCGAGGGCGAGGCCGTTGATCGCCGCGACGATCGGCAGGCGGCTCCGCTCGAGGAGGGCGAGCGCGTCGGTGAAGCCGTGGATGAACTGGCGGAACTCCTCAGATGAGCCGAATCCGCCCATCTCCTCGATGTCCGCGCCCGCGGAAAACGCCCGGCCCGCGCCGTGGATGACGGCCGCCCGGGTCTGCCCGTTGTTCTCCAGGTCGGTGACCGCGGCGGCCAGCGCCCGGTAGGTGTGCGAGCCGATGGCATTCATGCGCTCCGCGCCGTCCAGGCACAGCACAGCGACACCGCCGTCGAGGCGGACGGTGACGCCGGTGGGGTCGGCCATGTCTCTTCCTCGTGTCTCTGGTGGTTGGGTGCGCCACCTATATAGTTATATCATCTAAATGATGGGGCCGTCATGTGCCCGTGTAACAATGCTCCGGCCGCACTCCGTCCTCGCCGGTAACCTTGCCGCCCCACGGTCAATTATTGTATAACTAGATAAAATAATTTTCCTAATATCAGGTTGAGGAGGCAGCGTGCCGGACTCCCATGACGATGTGCCGCTCCTGGGTCAAGGGCTCACGTGGGAGGATATGACCGCGGGGTCGTCGTTCCGGACGGCTGCCCGCACGATCACCGAGTCTGACCTGATGAGCTTCGTGCACCTGGCCGGCTTCAATGAGCCGCTGTTCTACGACGCCAGTCACGCCGCCGCTGGCGGCTACACCGGCCGGCTGGTCCCCGGCGCGCTCGTCTACGTCCTGGCCGAGGGGCTGATTCTCCAGACCAACGTCCTGCACGGGACGGGCCTGGCCTTCATGCACATGGATTACTCCGTGAAGACGCCGACCTACGTCGGTGACACTCTGCACGTGGTGGTGACGACCACCGAGTCCCGGGCATCGAGCCGGCCGGGGCGGGGGGTGGTCACGTCGCGCTGCGCCGTGTTCAACCAGCACGGAACCGAGGTCGCTGTTTTCACGCCTGTCCGCCTGATCAGGGGGCGGGATTTCAAGGAGACAGAAGAGCGCCATGAGTGACGCCGTGCTTATCGAGGAGGACGGACCGGTCCGGATCCTCACCATGAACCGGCCCGAAGCGCTCAACGCTTTCGACGGGGAACTGCACCACGCTCTCCCCGACGCGCTGCACGCGGTGAGCGACGACCCGAAGGTCCGTGCCGTCGTCCTCACCGGCGCCGGCCGGGCGTTCAGCGCGGGCGGGAACATCGACGACTTCACGGCTTTCGCGAACGACTTTGAGCTGCGCCGCGCCACGCTGCGCCTTGGTCGGCGGCTGTTCGAGGAACTCATCAACGTCCACCTGCCCGTGATCGCGGCCGTCAACGGACCCGCGGTCGGGCTCGGCTGCACGATCGCCACGGCGTGCGACGCCGTCATCATGTCCGACCAGACGTTCCTGGCCGACCCGCATGTCACGGTGGCTCTCGTCGCCGGCGATGGCGGGGCAGTCACCTGGCCGCTCAACATCGGGCTGCTGCGCGCGAAGCCGTACCTGCTGACCGGCGACCGGATGCCGGCCGACGTGGCGGTCAACCTGGGCCTGGCTACCCGCGCCGTGCCCCCGGAGCAGGTGCTGCCCGAGGCGACCGCGATGGCGCACCGCATCGCCGCGCTGCCGCCGCAGGCCGTGCAGGACACCAAGTCGGTGCTGAATCAGCACCTGAGGCAGGCCGCCGTCACCGTTCTCGGCTACGGCCTGGCGGCGGAAAGCCAGTCGCACGACACCCCGGAATACAAGGCGGTGCCGGAGAAGATGCGGGCACGGAAGGGATAGGCCGGTGGATTTCGCACTGGACGAGGACCAGGTCACCCTGCAGAGCGTGTTGCGCGAGTTCCTCACGGACCGTTCGCCGGAAGCGGCCGTGCGGGCCCAGCTCGAGGACACGGCAGGCTACGACAGGGACCTGTGGGACCTGATGGCCGGCCAGCTCGGCGTGTGCGGCATGGCGATCCCCGAGGAGTACGGCGGCGCGGGCTTCAGCTTCCTCGAGCTGGGGCTGGTGCTTGAGGAGCTGGGCCGGTCCCTGACCGTCTCCCCGTTCTTCGCCTCGTGCGTCATGGCCGCCCAGCTGCTGCTCGCGGTCGACGACGAGAGCGCGCGCAAGGACTACCTGCCCGGCATCGCGGCCGGTTCCCTGATCGCCTCGGTCGCCCTGGCCGAAGACTCCGGCTCCTGGCGTCCAGAGGACGTCACCACCAGAGCGGAAGAGCGCGACGGTGCCTGGCGGCTTACCGGCCACAAGTCGTACGTGCTGGACGGCGCGGTCGCCGACCTGCTGCTGGTGATCGCCCGGACGGACGACGGCCCAGCCGTCTTCGCGGTCGACACGACATCGGACGGCGCCGGGGGACTGGCGCGCGAGCCGCTCCCCACGATGGACCAGACCCGCAAGCAGGCCCGCGTCACGTTTGACGCCGCGCCGGCCCGCCTGCTCGGCACGGTCGCCGGGGCCGGGGAGGCCATCGCCACGATGCTCGACAGGTCCGCGATCGCGCTGGCCGCCGACGCGCTCGGCGGCACCGGCAAGGTGCTGGAGATGTCGGTCGAGTACGCGAAGATCCGCGAGCAGTTCGGCCGCCCCATCGGCTCCTTCCAGGCGATCAAGCACAAGTGCGCGTCGATGCTGGTGGACCTGGAGTCCTCCCGGTCAGCGGTGTACTACGCGCTGTGGGCCGTGTCCGCCGGGGAACCGGACGAGCGCACGGTCGCCCCGCTGGTCAAGGCGTACTGCGTCGACACCTACCTGCACGCCGCGGGCGAGAACATCCAGATCCACGGCGGCATCGGCTTCACCTGGGAGCACCCCGCGCACCTGTATCTCAAGCGCGCGAAGAGCTCGCAGGTCCTGCTGGGTGACTCGGACTTCCACCGCCAGCAACTCGCCGACCGCATCGGTATTTGAGTTTCCCGAACGTACCGTGCCGTCTGTCCACGCCCGATAACAGCGAGAAGGGGAGGACCAGTCATGGGGCAATGCGGTGCCGCCTGCGACACGATCGTCTGGATCACCGGCGCCACGCAGGGTCTCGGGTCGGGGTTGGCCCGCACCTGCCCGCATGCGGACGCCCACGTGATCAACCTGTCCCGCAGCCCGCATCCGGACCTGGAGAACGTGACGTTCGACCTGACCAGGCCGGACACCTGGGGCTCGGTGCGGGAATCGTTCCGCCGGCACCTGGCCGGCTTCACCGGCAGCAGGGCGATATTCATCCACAACGCCTACTTCAGTTCCGGCACCGGGTTCGCGGGTGAGGTGGACGAGGAGCAGTACTACAGCGCGGTCATGGGGAACGCGGCCGCTCCGCTCGTGCTGGCGGACTGGTTCCTGCGGGAGGTCAAGCCTGGCTACGAGTCGGGTCTGGTGCTCATCTCCTCCGCCGCCGCGCGGATGCCGTTCGAGGGCAACAGCGTGTACGGAGCGGCCAAGGCCGGCGTGGAGCAGTGGGTGCGCGTGGTGCGCCGGGAGCGGGCCCGGCGCGGCACGGGGCCGTGGGTGGTCGCCGTCCGCCCGGGCTTTGTCGACTCGCCGTCTCTGCGGAAGGTCGCCGCGCTTGACCCGCACACGTACCCGATAAGCCCGGCGATCCGCGAGGGCATCGACAACGGCGAGACCCTGACGCCTGACGAGGCCGCCCGCCAGATCTGGGCGGCCCTGCCGCCCGCGGGTGACGAGTCCGTGCTGCTGTTCGGCGCGCCGCCCAGCGGCGTCGACGCCAAGGGCAGGCCGAGGCAAGCGGCGGGGTGAACCCCTGGGGGACCGTCACTGCCTCGGGCCGAGAACCGTCCCCGCGGCCAGCAGCTCGTCGACCTGCTCCGCCGGGAACCCCCAGTCCGCCAGGATCTCCGCCGACTGTGCCCCGGGGACTGGCGGAGGTCCGGCGATCGCGCCTGGAGTGCGGCTGAACCGGGGCGCCGGCGCGGGCTGGGTGACCCCGAAGGCCTCCACGATCGTGCCGCGCGCCGCGTTGTGCGGGTACGCGGGGACCTCGCCGAACGTGAGCACGGGCGTCACGCACGCGTCGGAGCCGTCGAACAGCTCCGTCCACTCGTCGCGGCTGCGGGTAATGAAGATGTCCGCGAACAGCTTCTTCAGCCGGGGCCAGTTCGCCTTGTCGTCGCGGTCAGGCAGGTCGCCGGGGGACAGGCCGAGCTTGTCCAGCAGCGCAGCATAGAACTGCGGCTCGATGGCGGCGACCACGACATACCTCCCATCGGACGTCTCGTAGGAG
>JBARBE010000268.1:0-6498 GCA_049792735.1 Candidatus Acidiferrum sp. | reverse complement strand
ACCACGTCGTAGTCAGGCACTGTGCTTACTTCTTCCAGTCGAGAGCGGTCCGGGCGGCCGCGATGACGTCGTCGCCGGTGTACAGGAACGCTTGCTCGAGCGGTCGCGAGAACGGAACGGGCAGGTTTTTCGACGCCACCCGCTGTACCGGGGCCACGAGGTCGCCGAAGAGCTCCTCGTGGATGACCGACGAGACCTCGGCGCCGACCCCGAACTGCCGCACCGCCTCATGGACGACCACGGCGGCCCGGGTGCGGGCGACCGACGCCAGCACGGTGGCCTGATCCCAGGGGGAGACCGTCCGCAGGTCGATCACCTCCGCCTCGACGCCCTCAGCGGCAAGCGCCTCGGCTGCCTTCAGGCTCTGCGGCACCGCGCCGCCGTAGCCGATGATCGTGATGTCCCGGCCGGCCCGGGCGACGTTCGCCTTGCCCAGCGGGATCCGCACGCCCGGGCCGGGCAGCTCGCCGCGCGTCCCGTACATCTCCTTCTTCTCTACGAACACCACCGGATCGTCGTCGAAGATGGCCGACAAGAGCAGCCCCTTGGCCTCGGCCGGGGACGACGGCATGACGACCTTGACCCCTGGCACGTGCGCGAGCCACGCCTCGAGCATGTCCGAGTGCTGCGCGCCGGTGCCGTTGCCCGCGCCGGTGGCGGTACGGATCGTGATCGGCACGCTGGTCTCGCCGCCGGACATGTAGCGCAGCTTCGCGGCGTGGTTGACGATCTGGTCCATAGCCACAGTGATGAAGTTCATCAGCATGATCTCGGCGACCGGCCGCATGCCCGCGATCGCCGCGCCGATGGCGGCGCCGACGATGGCCTGCTCGGAGATCGGGGTGGTGCGGACCCGCCCGGTGCCGAACTCCGTCGACAGCCCCTTGGTGACCTTGAACGTGCCGCCGCCCTCGGCGTCGCCGATGTCCTCGCCGAGGATGAAGACCGACTCGTCTTCGAGCATCGCCTCGCGGAGGGCCTCGCGGCACGCCTCCACCATCGTCTTCCTCGAACCCCGCGCGGCCTGCCTGGCCGCCTGCCCGGTCGTCGTCACACCGTCACCTCGTCGCGGTAAATGTCACGCCGGTTCTCGTCGGCGTCGGGAAATGGGCTCGTCAGGGCGAACTCAACCGCCTCGTCGATCGCGGCCGCGACGTCCTTCTCGAGCCCGGCCAGGTCCGCCTCGGTGGCGTGCCCCTCCGCCAGCAGGAGCGCGCGCAGCCGGGGCACCGAGTCGCGCTCGGCCGCCGCAGCCATTTGCTCAGCGGGGATGTAGGAGCTGTCGTCGCCGAAGTTGTGGCCGCGGAACCGGAAGGTGAGCGCCTCGATCAAGGTCGGTCCCGCCCCGCGCCGCGCCAGGCCGATCGCCTCGCCGGCGGCCGCGTACATCGCCGTCGCGTCGTTGCCGTCGACGGTCACCGAGCGCATGGCGTAGGACGAGCCGCGGATGGCGATCGAGCCGGCCTTCGTGTGGTTGGCGAACGGGGTCTTCTCGCCGTACTGGTTGTTCTGGCAGACGAAGACGATGGGCAGGTTCCACAGCGTGGCGAGGTTCAGCGCCTCGTGGAACGCGCCGATGTTGGTGGCGCCGTCGCCGAAGTTACACACCGTGACCCGCCCGTCCTGGCGCATCAGCGAGCTGAGCGCGAACCCATTGGCAATCGGCAGGCCGGCGCCGACCAGGCCGGTCGTGACCATCAGGCCCGACGCGGGGTGCGTGATGTGCATCGGGCCGCCTTTGCCCTTGCACGTTCCGGTCGCGCGGCCCAGGAACTCGGCCCACAGTTGCGGCAGCGGCACGCCCTTCGCGATGTGGTCGTGCAGCCCGCGGTAGGTGGTTACGACGTAGTCGTCCCTGGTCAGGTGGGCCGTCGTCGCCGCGGAGATGACCTCTTGCCCGCGCGGCGAGTAGTAGGTGATGGCGATCTCGCCCGCCGTGAGCATGGCCAGGAAGCGCTCGTCGCACTGCCTGATCGTGGTGGCCGTCCGGTAAATGGACATCAGGGTCGCTGGCGTTATGTCCGCCATCGGACCTCCTTCGCTGGTTGCGTGCACGCGGCTCAGGTCAGCTTCTTGCGAACCGCGCGCTTGTAGACGGTGACCGGGCCGCTGACCCGCAGGCGGCAGGCCAGCCGGACTGGCGCGGCCGACCCCATGCGCTCGGCGACCGGCGCGATCATCGCGGTCTCGTACTCGTCCGCCGTGACGGCGTTCCCTTCGCCCGCTTCGATGAGGACGTGGCAGGCGGTGCATTCGGCACGCCCGCCGCACACCGTCGGCCAGTAGTAGCCCTCCCGCCACGCCGCCTGGATGAGTGTCTCCCCCTCCGCAAGGCGGAACGTCACGCCGATCGGCTCGACTCGCACGACCGGCCCGGCGCCCGCCTGGGTCATCAGCTGATCTCCGCGATGACCGTGCCCACCTCGTATGTCTCGTCCACCACGCCGATGAGCCTGATGACGCCCGCGACCGGGCTGGGGACCTCGTTCTCGGTCTTGTCGGTCTCCAGAAGGTACAGCGGCTGGCCTTCCTGAACCGAGTCGCCGTCGGCGACCAGCCACTCCACGATCGTGGCTTCGTTCATGGACATGCCGAGCTTGGGAATCTTGAGCCGCGAAGCCATGCTTGCCTTTCTGTTTCTCTGCTTTCTGGTGGCAGGCTCAGGGACGGGCGATTGCCTCGTCCAGGAGCTTGTGGAAGTGCCGGATCTTCAGTTCCTGATAGCGGGAGAAGGTCACCGTGGGCTTGCGCGTGGCCTTCATGCCCTGCTGCACGCTGGGCATGTTGTAGAGGTCCTGGTTGAGGATCCGCGCGAGGTACGGCCCGATCTCATGGCCGGCGGTGAAGTCCTCGTCCTCACGGAGGTAGTGGATGGCCGCGGCGGGCGGGCGCTCGCCCGAGTAGGGGCTGAGCAGGTAAACGTCCTGGATGGCCCGGTCCGGGTCGTTGCCGTAGGGACGGAACCTGAAGCAGATCCGGTTGTAGGCGGACCACGGGTGCAGGTTGGGAAACAGCGTGAAGTAGAAGCTGTCGGAGACTTCGGCGTCCGACAGGCGGTCCGACCTGTCGCCGAGCACCTTGGTGAGCGATGCCCGCGCCTGGTCCGCCATGACGAGCCGGGCGGTCGTCCCGTCGGGCACCACGACCTTCTGCTCGGCGTCGAGCCTGCGATCCACGGATGCGTCGACGATCTCCTGCTCGGTGGGCAGCCAGTTCAGGAATCCGCTCGGCAGGAAGTTCGGCGACATGGCCCGGGAGTAGTTGCCCCAGGCGTCGTACTGCGCGTCCAGGTTCGACGACTGGGGGAGCAACTGCGGGTGGGTGGCGAGCACGTGGAAGGACTCCATGAACGCTTCCTGGGCGGCCTTCCAGTTGGCCGGCACCACCTTGACCACATGCGCGGCCGTCCACCGGTTCGCGTAGTCGTAGTCCACGAAGTGCTCGTCGATGTCGCCGAGGAAGTCCTCCAGCGGCCCCGCGTCGGGGTCGGGGTTGATGAAGACGAACCCGGCCCAGGTGCCGACCTTCACCTGCGGGAGCTCCCACTCCTCGAAGTTCACGTGCGGGAAGTCCCAGGAGCCAGGCACGCCGGCGAGCGACCCCTCGAGATCCCAGGTGAAGCCGTGGAACGCGCAGCGGATCTGCCGTAGCCGGGTGGCGCAGCGCATGCCGCTGTCGACTAGCTTGCGGCCGCGGTGCAGGCACGCGTTGGGGTAGGCCCGGATCACCGTGGGCGTCACGCGGGCGATGATGAACGACATGTCCGCGATGTCATAGACGAGGGTGTCGCCGACCTCGGCGATCTCGTCCTCACGGCACGCCATCTGCCAGGTCCGCTTCCACACCTTCTCGACTTCGAGATCGTGGAATTCCCTGGTCAGGTAGGTGGAAATGGGCACTTCTGTCGCCTCGTCGCCGAACGGCCCGGTACGCCGCAGCAGGCCGGGCACCTGACGGCTATCGGTGTCGAGGACGCGCTGGTAGAACTCACCGCCCCGGCCGCGGGGGGCGAGGTAGCCGAGCAGGTCCTGGGTGACTGTCATGGGCGCCTCTTCAGCCGACGGGTCAGATTGTCTTGAACGGTTTGTCGTAGGACCCGGCCGCGCCGGGGCCGCCCACCCAGTTGCACAGCTCGGGATCGGCCTGGAACACGTCGCCGCGCTGCCACCGTCCCCGGTAGTCGAACCAGCCCACCTGGCCGGCCTCCTCGACGCGGACCAGTCCGTCCTCCGGGTCGATGCCGTAGATTCCGCCGGTGAGAGCGTGCTTCAACTCCTGCATACCTGGCTCCGCATCGGTGGCAATAGTTAGAATAATAATATAACTATATGAAGGGTATCTGCAAGGCAGCCGGTCAGACCCTGAGCGCGTATCGCTCACGGTCGGGTGGAGTGGTGCGTTATGTCTGCGCGCGACAGCCTGGTGTTAACGGCTTGTGTTATTAACGCGTCGCGTTACGGCAACCGGCTTGAGAAGCTGCGAGGAGATCGGGAGGGATAGATGGCAGACGACGTGATCATGCCGCCGGTGCACCCGGGCGAGATCCTCCTTACGGAATTCCTCGAGTCGCTCGAGTTGAGTCAGTACCGGCGCGTTACGACCTTGAGATCGAGAAGGACCGACTCGGCCCAGTGCTCGACGGCATTCAACCCCTCACAGCCGCGAGCTAGCGCCAAGCCCAATAATCAGCCCAACCAGGTGACGTGTCTCCTCAGGCGCCCTTGGCACCGCGGACAGCGGGGCCGATCACCTGGCGGGCGACCTGCGAGCGGAGCATCTCGCTCGAGCCCTCGACGAGGCGGGCGACGCGCAGGTCCCGCAGCCATCCTTCCAGGGGCAGCTCGCGCGCCACGCCCATCGCGCCGAGCAGCTGGATCATCCGGTCCACGACGCGGAATCCCAGCTCCGTGCAGTAGAGCTTGGCCTTCGCGGCGCTCAGCCTGGCGTCCCGGCCCGCGTCGTCCTCCCAGGCCGCCTTCCAGGTGAGCAGGCGCCCCGCGTCGATCTCGACCTGCGAGTCGGCGATCGCCCACTGCACCGCCTGCCTGGTGGCGAGCGCGGCGCCGAACGTGTGGCGGTCGCGCACCCACTCGGTCGCGAGCCTGACCGCCTCCTGCGCCACGCCCACGCCCCGGGCCGCGTAGGTCAGCCTGCCCCGGACCAGCCATCCTGACGCCAGCGACAGGCCTTTGCCCTCCTCGCCGATCAGGTTCGCCGCGGGCACGCGGACCTCGTCGAGCACGACTTCCGTCGGCCAGTGGTCCCTGATCACCGGGATTGGCCGCACCGTCATGCCCGGCAGCCCTGAGTCGACGACGAAGGCGCTGATGCCGCCCGGCGCCCGCGCGTAGATCACGCCGAAACGCGCCCGGTCGGCGTTCGTGATCCACATCTTCCGGCCAGTCAGCACCCACTCGTCACCGTCGCGGCGGGCGGTGGTCTTGATGGCCCGGGCGGGGTCTGACCCGCCGGACTCCTCCGCGATCGCGGTGTAGGAGGTCCAGCCCTGCTCGATCGTGGGCTTGACGTACCGGTCGACGAGGTCCGCGTCCCCCTGGTAGAGCACAACCGGCGGGCTGTGCCCGAACGCGCCGCCGCCCGCGTGCGGGAAACAGAAGCGGTGCTTGCACGCCTCTTCGAGCACGACGACGAGCTGGAAAACGGACAAGCCGCCGCCGCCGTACTCGGCGGGGGCATCCAGGCACCACAGTCCCGCCGCGCGGGCCTCGACGCGAAGCCCGGCCAGCCGGTCATCGGGTATGCGCGTGGCCTCAGGGCCGATCTCCCGCTCCACGACACGGAGCCGCTCCGCGACGAACTTCGCCGCCACATCCCGCATCATGCGGAGCTCGTCGGGAAGGTCGAACCCGTCGAACGTCATCGCACGCACCTCTCAGCCAGTGAAGGTCTCGGAGTTACCCCGGGTCCGTTCCGATAATTAGTTTTATCATTTATCTTTTCTCAGCACCAGCTCATGGCAGGAGAGTTACCGGCCCGTCACCCGGCAAGCGGGGCTGGATCTAGCCCGCGGCCGACATGAACACGAGCACGGCGCGGATGTGCTCCCGGATCCTGGCCTCGGCCTGGTCCCCGTCGCGGCGCGCGATCGAGCGGGCCACCCGCCCGTGCGCGCGCAGCACCCCGTCATCCATGCCGCCAGGCCGCAGCGAGTTGACCCGGACCAGGACGGACGTCTGGTCGCGGAGCTGCTCAATCGAACTGGCCAGCCGCTCGTTGCCGGAGCCGACCGCGATCATGTGGTGAAACTCCTGGTCAAGCGTGACGTGCGCGTCGACGTCGCCCGCCTCGATCGCCGCCTGATGCCGCTGGAGCGTCTCCTGGAGTTCGGACACCGCTGAGTCCGGCATCCGCAGCGCCGCGAGCCTGGCGGCCATCCCCTCCAGGGCCTCGCGCAGCTCGAACAGCTCCCGCAGATCAGCCTGGCCGCCCGCGACTACGACCGCGCCGCGGCGCGGCCGGACCTTGACGAGCCCGCTC
>JBARBE010000267.1:0-4003 GCA_049792735.1 Candidatus Acidiferrum sp. | reverse complement strand
CCCGCCGCGCCTTTTGCTGTGAGGGCGTGCGGAAAATTGCAAAGACCCAGGTTCACACTGCGAGCCTGAGCCGGCCGGCAACCGGTCCAACTCTCGGCCATCCGCCTTCAATGGCCTGACCTTGAGGGTGTCAGTTAGTCAAGGTTTGGGCTGGAACCGATACCAGCGAATCTCTTCGTGCCCCTGTTCCTTCATATGGAACAGATAGAAACCAAGGTCACCTAGGAGGTGTACTTGATGGTTGTTAAGCAGGTTCACCGTCTTGCCCAGCCATAGGGGAAAGCTCTGCTGGTAAAATGCGTAGTCGATCGGCTGCCCAAATGGATTTCCAGCATGCATGAGTTCACCGCATCTTCCATGGGATGTTATCAGGTCGTTCTCCGTTAAGTAGTCTTCCTGCCGCTTTCGAAGGGAATGCAACACACCCGGTCTATCCAAGCGCTCTTCAACAACAGGCTTTGGGTAAAAGTCCGGATTGATTCGTCGAAGATTCCTGAAAAGTCTTGCCGCTTCCCAATGTCTTGCGAAATCGCGGTGTGCCAGAGAGTACTGGATCCGATTTGCCGCGAGAGAAGCAAATGCGATTAGCTCGAACACTTTCCGAAACTGTAGTCCAATCGTTTCGACCGTTGTGGGGACATACCGCGCCTCCCGTTGCCCCGAGAGGAAGAGACTAATTACCTCGGTCCGCAGTTTGATTTCCTTCATGGCGCTCGCATATTTTTCGATATCGGTTGGTTCCACTGAAGTCCCTCCGCACCCATAGATAGATACACAGTAAATTAGTTATCTGTTCACGAATAATGGCTTTCTGGCGGCTGCGCTACTATATAGCGTGGACTATGGCCATTCGGCTAGGCTGTCGCACTCCGATATTTAGGCCCGCGATTTGGTGGCCCGGACGCTCAACCCTGACACGGAATCGGGTGCCCAATCGCGCCGGCTTTGCGTATGGGGACTTTTGAATCTGACTCTTGCGGCGGCCTGACACTTTCCGGCGGTCTCAACGAGGTACTGGCCACCGCCAATCGCACTTATCTTGGGTCGACTTCTTCGGTTCTGTGCGCCTTGATTTGGTCCGCAAGGTCTTCCGCGAATCCCTCGGCTTCACTTTCCCGGATCAACTCTTTCTCACCTGGCATTTTGTGAAGAATGTTTTGGGCCTTGACGAATGCGTGCTTCAAACCAGACGACTGCGGCTCGCCGAGCAGGATGTACATTTTGAATTTCTCACTGCTATCTGCCAGGCTTGTGGCACGGCCCAGCCACCGATTTGCTTTGTCGAGGATTGAAGTTGGCTCCAGCAGGTCGAATGATACTGGCTCACAAACATGCCACTTCGCATTTTTCCAAGAATGTTTGAATTCGTAATCGTAATTCGGCGAGATAATTTTCTTTGGGTATAGGTAAGGGATAACCTCTCGGCGCTCAAGCGGCTCGCGATACACTTTCCAGACTTCGTCATCGTCCCGATGCGGAGACTCCGATGGCGAGGAATACATTTCTACAAATCGGGCGAAGATTTCCTTTAGCGTAGCGTCCGGGTCTGGGCTCATCCCTGCACCCACTGGGGAGAATTGGAAAGCGCTGTCATCTGGCGGCAACGCTAGAGCTAGCAATTTCTCAAGTTTCGCGCTTGACTCGAAGGGCAAGCTCGCGGACAAGTCCTCCCCAATTCGCTGTAGTCGATCTTGGATGTATCGGGTTGCCTGTCGAAAACGATTGCCATCGATATTCCCGAACGTCTTAGTTATTCGTCCATAGTTGATTTCGCACTTTGCGTTCAGGTATCGCAATTCCTTTGAGTAGAGCGCGACGCCAATATTTACGAACTCCTGCGTAACGGGGTCATGCACGTACCGAAGTACGCTGAAGCTGTACGGTGTACCTTTGATCATGCCAACCTCCTCCTCACCTGCTCAACGAATTCTTCAGCGTATGCGCGTATCCCGTTGAGGTGAGCTTCAATCCGTTCCCAATTTTCATGCATCCACTCTTTCGGCACCTCAGTCTTGATTCTTGTCAAAACTGTCTCTCTAAGTGAGCTCAATCGATCCCTGAAGTCCGTAAAGTCAAGGTCGCGTGACTTAAGCCTACTGTAGAACACATGATGTTGGAGGTAATTGTGATCCTCCAGATTCCAAGGCTGGGGAGATACGGCCAGGGCGAGCAGGAACGAAAAGCTTAGCTCGTGGTCATATATATAGATGCCATCGCCTTGGGTGAAGAGATTCGGATTATCGGCTCTCCGATCAGGATTCTGGATCAACGCATCAAACGCAAATATCTTGACGGCGTCGGCCAGCATGGCTTCAGGGATCGACCTACCCACCAACCATGTGCTCATTGGATGGATCACTCTCGACCCGAAATTGAACCCAACACCTGCCTGGAGTGCTAGCCCAAGCTGCGGTTGAACACCGGCGACAATCCTTGCAAACTCCGGCGTGATCTCTATGGCGGCGGGCTCAGGAACCAGTATATCGAAGTGCTGAGCGAGCCGAGAGGCCACCGACTCAAACAGAGCGCCACAGCTGCCGGCCTTTGGCTGTCCTAGGAGTTTGACTATGAATTCGCCTGCCGGGTTGCCGGCACTGTCCGAACAGCCGCACAAAATCGGATTCGTCCGTCCGCTGGTCATCACTCTAACAAACTGTGTGGCAGTCAGCCGCAAGAGCATCGGGCGGATGTTACCAACGTATTAAGAGTAAGCGCAAGTTAGTGCGTCGCGGAGTTCAGCAGCTAGGCAATAGTCCAGAGAATGTCGAGCCTTTTTTCTGCGGCGGCGAAGTCTTTGTCGCTGGTGGCGAGGGAGGCGGACCGGTCGGCGGCTAGTGAGGCGGCGAAGCAGTCGGTATAGGGGAGTTTGTGATTGGCGCGGAGATCGGCGGCGGCGCGCGCTAGTTCTAGATCGGCGGCGACGAGTTCGATGGGGAGCTGAGCAATATCCTCGATGATTTTGCGGGCGACGCCGGGGCCATGAGCGCGCCAGGTGGAATAGTAGACTTCGCCCCAGTTGATGACGGACATCAGCAGGTGGCGTTTGCCGGCGACGGCGAGATGGATGAGGTCTTCGACTTTATCCGCGCCGGGACGGTTTTCGAAGAAGGTCATGAGGGCGCTGGCGTCGAGAACGATTCGTTTCATGGCTTAGGGCGCTTCACCCACTGAAGCGCTCAGAGCTGGCGCTCGTGTTTGCGGCCGTCGAGCAGCATTTTCAGCGCGGATGGTTCGGCCTTGAGAGATCCGCGGAGGCTGCTGACGAATTTGGGGGTGAGCGGCTGGAGGACCAGGCGGTTCTCTTCCTCGAGGAAGGCGACCTGGGTGCCTTCGCGAATGGCGTACTTGCGGCGGAGTTTTGCGGGGATGACCAGCTGGCCTTTGGTGGTGACTGTTGAGACTTCGCTCTTCATGGGCAGTCCTACTGAAAAAAGTATACTATGCTTCAGAATGTAAGTCAAGATGTGATTTAGCTTACTTTATCGTCTGAGCCGGAGTTTATTGCCAATGGAAGGAAAAGGATTTTACAGAGAGGTCGTCCCGACCGGGCCGGTGTAAACGCCGGGCGCAGAGGAGAAAAGCAGGTTCTTTCCGACAAGGTCGGAACCTTCGATGGCTGTGTTCCCTTCTGCTGCGCTCAGGCAGGCGGGATGACAGCGAAGAGAGAGGTGGCCCGACCGGGCCGCGGCTGGAAGAATTTATGTTGGGTTGGGGCGGGGAGGGGTAGCATCTATGACGATTGAGGGCGGGGTAGCGACAGGAAGGAGCGTGCGCGGGTGGATCCTGCAACTTCAGAAACGCCGGTAGGAATGGAAGCGGCAGCAGAGCGAAAAGCGGGGGCTGCCGCGGGCACGATCACGATTCGGAGGAAATCGCCGGATGATGCGCAGCAGCGGCAAATCATCGTGAAGCTGGATGGAGAGAAAGTTGGAGAATTGTTCTACGGAGACACGATTTCGGTGCAGGCTTCGGCGGGGCACCATAAGTTGCAGGTGGACAATAC
>JBARBE010000266.1:0-1957 GCA_049792735.1 Candidatus Acidiferrum sp. | reverse complement strand
CTAAAACCTGACAACAAGATCGGCGACCAATTCCACCACCTGCCAGCGGGTGCCCGGCTGAAGCCCGGCGCCTACAAAACAAATACCACTGCGTGGCGGGCTGCGGTTAGCCATTGCGGGTAGGGATGGCCCTGCTGGCGGAGCGGGCGCGGCGCAGGAGCGCAATCATCAGAAACGGCGGAAAGCTGCAGAGATTCATCGAGCAAAATCCCAAGAATCGGCTGCCTCCTACGGCGTGCGCCAGGGATCGATAACGTCAATGTTGCAATCGGCAAAGTCGGGGCCGTTGCCGGTTGCAAGCCTGGCTCCATGTGCCTGAGTGGTGGCCGCGATCTGGGCGTCCGCGTGACTAATTGGCCTTCCGAGCGCCCGGCGGCGTGCCGCAATCGCAGCAAAATGGCGTGCAGCCTCGCTTTCGAATCCGAGAATGCGTCCGGCGAAATCTTCCGTAAACATTTCTTCCGCGGCAGCCAGCAGGTTGTCGCGCCGCTTGCCTTTGGCGAGCAATTCGATACCGTAAAAGATTTCTGCTTCCGTGATCGCGGTGGTAAAGAGCTCTGCTGCCGGTTGTAGGGCGACCCAGGCCACAACCTGGGTGGAAGGTTTTGGCCTCATGAGCTCCGACAGCACATTCGTATCGAGGACGATCATTCCTCGAATCCAGGGGCCTTGCGCACGGCGTCGCGCTTGGGCAAGGAAAGCTCGATCCCGCCCAATGGAGCAAACCGCCGCCGAATCGCCTCGGCCAGGTTTCCGTTGGCCCCAGAGGAAGTGGTCAAAGCAGACCGCAATATCTCGCGTGCCTCTTCTTCCATCGAACGTCCGTGGTGTGCGGCGCGAACCCTTAAGCGGGTCTTGGTTTTTTGGTCCAGCTGCCGAATGGTGAGTGTGGCCATGCCAGCAATGATAGCATTGCTAGCATAGGATGCAAAGCGGCTCTTCAGCGGCCTTCTGAGATCGCCTGGCTAGGGCAGGCGGCGCGCTCCTAGGGCTGGCGCGTGGGGACGGCTTGATCGTTCGAACGGAGAGCCCGCAGGCGGGTGAAGAATTTGTTGGCGGCGGCTATGTCGCGAGCGATTTGGGCGCGCAGTTCTTCCGCGCCGGAGAATTTCTTCTCCTCCCGTAGTCTCTTCCAGAAATGGACTTCGATCCGCGCGGGACTGATTTCCGGAATGGGTTCGAGGATATGCGTTTCGATGCTCAGCGCCGAGCCGTCGAACGTGGGCCGTACGCCGACGTTCGTCACCGACCGCCGCGTCCGCGTTTCCCCTTCGAGCCGCGTCCGCGTCACGTACACGCCGCGAGCCGGCAGCAATTCCTGCTCCGCCGCGAGATTCAAAGTCGGAAACGTGAAGCGTCGCCCCGTGCCGGTTCCGGAGACAACCTTGCCGGTCAGCACGAACGGCCGTCCCAGGAGCCGCGCGGCATGAGCGACGTCCCCGCCAGCAATTTCACGGCGAATGATCGTGCTGGAAACGACTTCGTCCTTATAGATGACCGGCGGAAGAATAATGACCTCGAAGCCGTGCTCGGCGCCCAGTTGAGACAGAAGTTGCGCGTTGCCCGATTGCTTATGGCCGAAGCGGAAATTTTCGCCGACAAAGACCGCGCGAACGCGCAGATCGTGAACGAGGATCTGCTCGACGAATTCCTGGGGAGAAAGTTTCGCCAGCTCGTGAGAGAAGGGAAGTACGACGGCCGCGTCCACGCCGAGAGCGCCAAAACAACGCAACCGTTGTTCGGTAGTAGAAATGCGCAGAGGAGCCGATTCCGGCCGCAGAATTTTTTGCGGCGTCGGATCAAACGTCAAAACCGTCGCGACCGCCTTGGTATCGCCAGCGCGCGAGGCTACCTCGCGGAGGATGGCCTGGTGGCCGAGATGTATGCCATCAAAGTTGCCGATGGCCAGCGTGCTCCCGCGATTCGAGTCCCCATGGCGAGCCGCCCAAGCCTGGGA
>JBARBE010000265.1:0-2544 GCA_049792735.1 Candidatus Acidiferrum sp. | reverse complement strand
TGTCGCGGCCAAGTGAGAAGTTCCTAATTGAGCCAAGTAGAAAGTTCCTCTTGACAGCCGAAAGGCAGAAGGATGGAACGAATCGCGATGAGCCAAGAGGAACGGGACTGGTTAGATTGGCTGAAACGAGCCCAGGAAGGAAGTATGAGCCAACGGGAAGCTGCCCAGAAAATGGGAGTGAGCGACCGTTGGGTGCGCCAGCTTGTGAAGCGCATGGCCAAGCAAGGGGATGCGGTGGTGGTGCATGGGCTGCGGGGGCGGCCGTCCAATCGCAAGCTTCCGGCTGAGATGCAGAGACAAGCTCTGGCGATCCTGAAGCAGCCGGATTGGCACGATTTTGGACCGACGTTCGCCGCCGAACAGTTGGCCAAGCGGCACCAGATCCAGGTGGGCAAAGAGACCCTGCGGGGATGGATGATGGAAGCCGGATTGTGGAAGAGCAAATCGCGCCGGCTGCAAGAGGTGCACGGTTGGCGGCCGCGGCGGAGTGCCTTTGGGGAGCTGGTGCAATGGGACACCTCGGAGCACGACTGGCTGGAAGGCAGGGGGCCAGTGCGTTACCTGGTGCGGATGATCGATGACGCCACCAGTTGGAGTTGGGGGCGTTTCGTAGAACGCGATGCGACCCGGCACAACATGGGCGTGCTGTGGGAGTACCTGGAGAAAAATGGGCGCATGGTGGATGTCTACACCGATCGAGATTCCATGTTCACGGTTCCGCCACGACCCGGAGAGAGCCCCGACCAACAGCGCCAGGCAGACCGCCTGACACAACTGGGGCGAGCCTTGCGTGAGTTGGGAATCGGTTCGATTTTGGCCTATTCTCCCCAGGCCAAAGGACGCATTGAACGCAGTTTTTTAACGGCGCAAGATCGATTGGTGAAGCATCTCCGTCTGGCGAAGGTCTCGACTCTGGAAAGCGCCAATGCATTTCTGGAGAAAGAGTATTGGCCGGAATGGAACGCGCATTTTGCCCGGCCGGTAGCGGATTTCCCCAACCAGCATCGGGCGCTGACACCGCCACTGGACCTGGCCGCCATTCTGAGTCACGTGGAAGAGCGGGTGATCGGCAACGACTACACGTTCTCCTTCGCCGGCCATCGCTACCAGATCGCGCGCGCTGCGGCGCAGGCTGGCATGCGACGCCAGCGGCTGCGCGTGGAACTCCGCCTCGACGGCGAGTTGAAGGCGCGCTATCAGGGTGGCTACGTGGAGATCAGCGAGTGCGGCGTGCGGGCCATCGCGGTTGCGCCGAAGACCAGCAAGCCAGTTCGCAAAGACCACAATGCGGGAGGTCGGAGTAATTGGATGCAGGGCTTCTTCGATCGCCCCAGCCCACCGCTGTGGAAGTTGATTGGAGACTGAGGTGAAAACCCAATATGGAAGGCGCGCTTCTTTAAAGCCCAAAGCCTCAGCTCAGAGGTTTCACCAAAGCAATGGATCCCGGCTCGTCAAAACCCTCCTGGCGCTCCGGAAACACTCACGGGTTTTGCGTCACAGGAGGGCATCCGCCGATTGCTTCGGAGCCAACCCCGTCGCCTCGGCTTTGGGCAACCGCCCCAGGCGCGACCCCGGTGCGGCTGTGCGAACATACCATGAGGGTCTCAAGCCGACCCTCAAAACCGGAACTTTCTACTTGGCTGGAAACCGGAACTTTCTATTTGGCTCCGACATTCCATTAAAGGAGTACGGCCGCAGTACGGCCGCGGCCAGGACCAATCAAGAAATCGTTGGTCATCCATCTTCGGCAGCCGCCAGCACCTCTTCGGGAACCGGCTTTCCGCGCCTGGCGTAGCGAATTTTTCCAGACCTTCCGATCAGGTACACCGTGCGCTTCACGATCAGCCCTTTGGCGCGATAGTCCGCGCCCACTCGTTGCCCGGGATCGGCCAGCAGCGCGAAGGGAAAATCATGGTTGGCGCGGAACAGGGCATGCTTGGCTTCCTTGGCCGGATTGATCCCCAACACAACCGCATCCTTCGATTGCACCAGCGCCCAGCTGTCCCGAAATTCGCAAAGCTGCTGGGTGCACAGCGTGGTCTCATCAGCTGGGTAGAACACCAGCAGGCTGGCGTACAGAGGAGGCTTACGGCCGAAACGGTCCGTGATGGGCCCATACAGCGGCTGGCCGAGCGCGTAGCCCAGCAGGAACGTAACCATCGTCATCTGCACCGACGCGGTGGAGGTATGAAACACCTTCTCGATCACCGGCATCGCGGGCAGGTACATGTCGATGGAGAGCGGCGCGAAAGCCTGCAGCGCGCCCAGTAGGATCAGGAGCTCCAGATGGCGTAGGCGCGAACCAAGACTGTCTTGTTGAGCAATCACGTGGGAACAGACAAGTGTATCAGGTCGCTATAGCGTGCAATCCTATTGAAGGATAACGATGCGCATCACAATCATTGGCGGCGGAATCATCGGCCTGGCTACCGCCCTGCGGCTGACCCAGAAGCTTCCCGGCGCCTCCATCACAGTGCTCGAGAAGGAAGCCGACGTCGGCCGGCACCAAAGCGGCCATAACAGCGGCGTGCTGCACTGCGGCCT
>JBARBE010000264.1:0-2578 GCA_049792735.1 Candidatus Acidiferrum sp. | reverse complement strand
TGCCGCACCTCGTCAAAGGCTTCGCCTCGTGGTTCGCGCCAGCAAAGTAAAGGAGTTTTGTTCATGGATTTAAATCTTACAGCAGAAGAGTCAGCGTTCCGCGACGAGCTGCGCGCATGGCTCGCCTCAAACATTCCGAAGGACTGGGACCAGTGGCGCGAAAAGCCCATGGAAGAATCTTTTCCTTATCTGCGCGCATGGCAGCGAAAGCTCCAGGAGGGCCGCTGGGCTGCTGTTTCGTGGCCCAAGGAATACGGCGGCCGCAGCGCAACTTTGATGCAGCAAGCACTCTTTTGGGAAGAGATGGCGCGCGTCGAAGCGCCGCCCATGGCCAATTCGCTCGGCTTGGGCCTCATAGGACCCACGATCATTGCGTATGGAACGGAAGCACAAAAAAAGCGGTACATCCCCAAAATTCTAAATGCGGAAGAAATTTGGTGCCAGGGCTTTTCCGAGCCGAACGCCGGCTCCGACCTTGCTGGTCTGCAAACGGAAGCCCGCCTCGAAAGCGATCACTACATCGTGAATGGCCAGAAAGTCTGGACCAGTTACGGCTGGGTTGGCGATTGGTGTGAACTCGTCGTGCGCACCGACCCTATAACCCCCAAACACAAAGGACTTACCGTTCTGCTGGTGGACATGAAATCTCCGGGAATAGAAGTCCGTCCTTTGCGTCAAATGACCGGAGAATCCGAATTCAACGAGCTCTTCTTTCGCGATGTTCGCGTGCCCGTTGTCAATGTCCTCGGCAAAGTGAACGACGGCTGGAACGTGGCGGTGAGCACCCTGATGTACGAACGAGGTTCCTATGGCGCCCGGCTCCATCTCATCTTCAAACGCTGCATTACTCGCCTGATCCAACTCTCGCGGACCGTTCTTCGCAATGGCCGCCCCGCTGCCGAAGATCCCATCATTCGTCAGAAGCTAGCGCAGTGTACCGCGGAGATCGAAATCATGCGCTTCAACCAGATGCGCGCCTTCAGCCGCATCACTGCGACAGGCGTGCCGGGCCCGGAAGGCTCGATCCAGAAGATTTTTTGGAGCGAGCTCAACCAACGCCTCCAGCAAGTTGCGCAGGAAATCCTAGGCTCCTACGGTCAGCTTATGGCAGGTGATCCACGCGCCATTGACAAAGGACTTTGGTCCTACTCGTATCTTAGGACGCGCGGAAATACTATTGAAGCTGGCACCTCCGAGGTACAGCGCAACATCATCGGACATTTCGTTCTCGGTTTGCCTAGAAGCTACTAGCGCGGAAACGGCTAAGGGGATCTGCCATGCAATTCGGTTTGAGCGAAAGCCAAGAATTTCTAAAGGACAGCGCGCGGAAGTTTTTTGCGGGCGAATGTCCGAGCGCCGAAATGCGGCGGCTGATGGAAACGGACACCGCTTACGACGCCGCGCTCTGGGCAAAGCTGGCCGATCAGGGTTATACCGGCATTATTTTCCCGGAGGCGTACGGCGGAGTTGGCCTCGGCAAAGTCGAACTCATGCTGCTGATGGAAGAAGCGGGGCGGGCACTCTTGCCCGGTCCTTTTTTCTCGACGGTCGTGCTTGCCGCTTCCATTTTGGATGCTGTCGGCATGCCAGAGCACAAGGAAAAATATCTCGCGCCTATCTGCCGGGGTGAGCTACGCGCGACGGTTGCCATTCTGGAATCAAGCGCAAGCTGGAATCTTCGGGATATCCAACTGAGCGCCGCCAGCGGGAAACTAACCGGCGAAAAACTCTTTGTCTCAGACGCGTCTATCGCCGATTTTATCCTGGTCGTTGCGCGCAACGGAGTCTGGGTCGTGGATTCGAATGCGCGGGGACTAAAGATCTCTCCGATGTCTGGGATGGACCTGACGCGCAAGCTTTACATCGTCGAATTCAACGATACGCCTGCCGAGAAGCTCGGTTCCACCGCGGATCTACCCCGAGCGTTGGACATTGCCACTGCCGCGCTTGCCGCGGAATTGGTCGGCGGAATGCAGCGCACCCTCGACATCACTGTCGGATACGCCAAGACTCGCAAGCAATTCGGCAAGCCTATCGGAATGTTCCAAGCCGTGCAGCACCAGTGCGCGGACATGTATTTGGAAACCGAGAGCGCACGCTCGGCTGTCTACTACGCCGGCTGGGCGCTGGAAGAGAATTCGCCCGATGGGGCCACGGCCGTCTCCATCGCAAAGATGTACGCCAGCGATGCCGCTCGCACCGTTGGCAACCGGGGCATCCAAATTCATGGCGGCATGGGCTTCACGTGGGAAAACGATCTCCACTTGTACTACCGCCGGGCGAAGGCATCAGAAACGGCATTTGGGGACGCCACGTTTCACCGCGAGCGCATCGCTTCCGCAGTGATCGACTCAGACAGTGTTTGCTCGAAGAGCGCTTGAACCTATTCTTCGCATCGCGTCTTGCGTTATAACGAATGCTGAAAGGGCATTACCATAAATGGGTATTCTCTTTCTCGTCCGCCACGCGCAAGCTTCGTTTCTCGATCCGGACTACGACAAGCTATCGAAGCTTGGAGAGGTGCAGGCACGTTTGCTTGGCGAATATTGGGCGCGACACAATTTCGTTTTCGACCGTG
>JBARBE010000263.1:0-3410 GCA_049792735.1 Candidatus Acidiferrum sp. | reverse complement strand
GACGACGCGGTCGCGGTCGCGGTCGAGCTGCTCGCCAGCGAGTTCGCCGCGCGGTTGCGCGCCGCCGGCGTTTCCGCGCTCCGGCTGACCTGCGAGCAATGGGGCTACGAGACCGCGCCGCCCCCGTGCCACGCGATCCTGGTCGGCGACCGGTTCGAGCTGTTCCGCGGCTTCACCGGCCGCCGGTCTGCAGCGGAGGTCAGGCGCTGGATGTGGAGCGGCGACCCGGGACCGTACCTGCCTTATCTGTCCGACAGCGGCTCGCTGCGCGCGACCGACCTGGACGAGCCCGATCCGGACGTACCGCCCGAATACGCCGAGCGTCTCCGGACGCGGAGCTGGCGGGAACCGGTCGGCTAACCAGCCACTACTCAGTCATCGCTAGCGCCGTATCACCCGGTGCCCGATGTCCGCGCGATCAGCTGGTGGACCCACTGCGACGCCCAGCCGCCGGCCGTCGTGGCGTGGTCGATGGCGATCGAGGCTCCGGTTATCGTGGCCGCGTCGTCGGAGGCCAGCAACACCAGGGTCCTCGCCACATCGGCCGGGTCGTAGAGCCACGCGGTAGCTGTGACGGCGCTGGCGCGCTCGCGTTCCTCAGGAGTGGCCTGCTTTGCCGCTGCTGTCCGGTGCTGCTGGCCGGTCGCCGTGCCGCCGAGCAGGATGGCATTGGCGCGGATGTTGTCCTCGAAGTACTCCACCGCGGTGGCTCGGGTGAGCTGGACTAGGGCCGCCTTGGCTGAGGCGTACGGCGCCATCTGCCTCAGCGCTATCTCGGCAGTGTTCGACGCGATGTTGAGGATGACGCCCCCGCCGCGCTGGCGCATGGGCCCGAGCGCGAACTTTGTCAGGAAGAACGGGCCCTTGAGGTTGGTGTCGCAGACGGCGTCCCAGTTGCGTTCGTCCACCTCGTGCAGCGCCAGCAGTGGCGGGTTGGTGCGGACCGCCGCGTTGTTGACGAGGATGTCCAGCGTCCCGAAGCGACTGACCGCCGTCGCCGCCGCCCGTTCGCACTCGGCGACAACGGAGATGTCCGTGGCAGTGAACGCGAAGCGGTCGGTCCCAAGCTCAGCCTGCAGTTCCTCGCCGAGTTCCCGCCGCCGCGCCACGCCGAGCACCGCGGCGCCGGCCTGGACGTAGGCGCTGGCGACCGCGCGTCCGAGGCCCGAGGACACGCCCGTCACGAGTGCGACCTTGCCGGCAAGAATGCCGCCGCTCATGCCTCCACCCCATTCATCCGGCCGCGACGATCGCGCCCGCGCTCGTATGCACGACCTGGCCGGTGATCTGGCGCGCTCCGGGGAGGCACAGGAAGCCGATCACCGCCGCGACGTCCGCCGGCTCGGAAACCCGGCGCAGCAGGTTCGCCAGCGGTCCCTCGCGCACCGCGGCCGCCATGCCGTCAGGGCCGCCAAAAGCCAATTCGGTCACGGGCGTGCGAGTGACCCCGGGCGCGACCAGGTTCACGTTCACGCCGTGCGGGCCGAACTCCCACGCCGCGGAACGCGTCTGCGACCCCAGGCCGGCCTGGGCCGCACCGTACGCGGCGCCGGAGGACACCGCGCGGTACGCGGAACTCGAACCGACATTCACGATGCTTCCGCCGAGGCCATGCGCCATCATGCGTCGGCCGACGGCCTGGAGCAGCAGGAACGGCGCCGTCAGGTCGATCGCCAGCACCCGCTGCCACTCTTCGAGAGAGGTCGTGAGGACGATCTTGCCGATGATCCCGGCCGCGTTGACGAGGACGGTCACCGGACCGCGCTCGGCCGTGATCTCCTCGACGAGGGAATCGATACCGTCCAGGTCGGCGAGGTCGAACACGACTTGGTGCAGTCTGCGGCTATCGGCATGAGGCATGGCTTCGCAGCGGGCCGAGAGGGTGGCCGCGTCGCGGTCGAGCGCCACGACGACCGCGCCGAGGCCGGCGAGCAGCCGGGCGGTGGCCCAGCCGATCCCTGACGCCGCTCCTGTGACGAGGGCGACCCGGTCGGCGAGGGCGTTCTCGGCGAGTCCGGCGCGTGACGCGATGCTCATGCCCACCATGCCTATGGATTGCTACGAGTAAATTAATCGAACTATATTAAATGTTCATGGCGAGGACAGCAGGCAAGGCCGCGGTCGCCCAGATGGGCTCGCTGGCCGGCCAGGTAGCGGTCGTCACCGGCTCCGGCGGCGCGATGGCGGCGCGATCGCCGAGCGGCTGGCGGCCGCTGGCGCGCACATCGTGCTCAACGACCGGGTGCCTGATCGCGTTGACGTTCATCGTGCGGCCGTCGAGGCACACGGCGTCCAGGCTGTCTCGGTGACGGCCAGCACCTCGCGCCCCGAGGGCGCGAGGACTGTCATCGCGGCAGCGCTGGACACCTGGGGGCGGCTCGACATTCTCGTGAACACCGTGGGAGGCATCAAGGGGCCAGTCGAGGTTCCCGTCTGGGAGATCACCGACGAGCAGTGGAACGGGACGCTCGCTGTCAGCCTGACCGCCACTTTCCTGTGCACCCGGGAAGCCGCCCTCGTGATGATCGGGCAGCGTTACGGCAAGATCGTGAATATCGCCTCGACGTCTTGGGCGCCACCGCACTCGGCCATGCACCCGCACTACGCGGCGGCCAAGGCGGGCGTCGTGGCGTTCACGCGGTCGGTCGCGCTTCAACTGGCGCCGTATGACGTCAACGTCAACGCAGTCGCGCCGGGAGCGACGCGGCGTAGCGCCGCCGTGGTGGTCGACGACGCCGGCGCGGCACCGCCGCCGCCACTCGGCCGGCTCAACGACCCGGCCGACATCGCGGGAGCGGTCGCTTACCTGGTATCTCCCGACGCGCGCAACGTCAGCGGGCAGCTGATCACCGTAGCGGGCGGACTGAACCCAGCACTTTGACGCCCGGGACAGGGCGGCTGACCAGGCGCTACTTCAGCAGCGGCGCCAGCTTGGTGCAGACGGTCTGGATGTGCCTGGCGACGGCCTTTTCCGGCATGCCGCCGATCGAGGCCCAGAAATACACAGTGTCTACCGGGGCGTCACCGACCTTGTCCCGCACCCGGCGCGCGATCTCCGCGGGCGTGCCGTAGAAGAAGTGATCCAGCGGCGTGCGCGGCTCGCGCGTCCGCAGCTTCTCCGGGTCCACTGGCCTCGGGACCGGCGCATCCGTGCCCTGCACCATGTGTCGCCGGTACGAGTCGAGCTGATAGGCGACGTGACGCGCGACCTCCGGCCAGTCCGCGTCAGGGTCCTCGGTAACCCAGCCCTGGACGCCGCCCGCCATGCAGGCGACGGCAGGGTCGTGGCCCGCTTCGGCTAGCGCGTCCCGGTAGGGCGGCCAGCTCTCCTTGTTCGCCGTCAGCAGGCACTCGCCGAGCAGGCCAGCCCGGCGGGCGCCCTTGGGGCCCTGGTAGCCCATCCACAGCGG
>JBARBE010000262.1:0-8711 GCA_049792735.1 Candidatus Acidiferrum sp. | reverse complement strand
CTAATTTCCGCGTACCTTCACCGCCGCCATTTGCTATGTTGACCGTGGGTGCAAACCGGCAGGGAGTGCTGCGGATGTCCGTCCGTTTGGGCGAAATACTTATTAAAGAAAGCCTGATCACTCAGGACCAGCTCCAGAAGGCGCTCGAATTTCAGCGCGCCAATGGCGGCAAGCTGGGGAGCTGCCTGACGAAGATGGGCTTCATCACCGACGATGATATCACCGGTGTGCTCTCCCGCCAGTACGGGGTTCCCTCGATCAATTTGAAGTATTACGAAATCGATCCCAACGTCATCAAGCTGATTCCCCAAGACACGGCGCTGCGCTATCAGGTGATACCGCTATCGCGAGTGGGTTCCGTTCTGACCATCGCGATGACCGATCCCACGAACGTCTTCGCGATGGACGACATCAAGTTCATGACCGGATTCAACGTGGAACCGGTGGTGGCGTCGGAGTCGGCCATCGGTGAAGCCATTTCGCGGTTCTATGGCGGCGGGGATTCGAACACCGAAGAGCTCAGCAAAATGATGAAGGACCTGGTCGACGAGGACCAGGAGCTGGAGCTCGCTGCCGACGAAGCCGAGCTCGATACCGCATCGCTGGAAAAGGCCGCCGAAGAGGCGCCCATCATTAAGTTGGTGAACCTGATTTTGACCGACTCGGTGAAACGGGGCGCGAGCGATATTCACGTCGAGCCGTACGAACTCGAAATGCGCGTGCGATTCCGCGTTGATGGCCAATTGCAGACGGTCATGACTCCGCCGTTGCGTCTCAAGGACGCCATCACGAGCCGCATGAAAATCATGGCCAAGCTGGACATCGCGGAAAAGCGCTTGCCGCAAGACGGCCGCATCATGATCAAGTACAAGGCCGACGGCAAAAAAAAGGAGCTCGATTTCCGCGTTTCGACCGTGCCGACGCTTTACGGCGAAAAGATTGTGCTCCGGTTGCTGGACAAAGAGAACCTGCGTTTGGACATGACCAAGCTCGGGTTCGAGCAGGAATCGCTGAAGAAATTCGAGCGCAATATCTTGAGGCCTTACGGCATGGTGCTGGTCACCGGGCCAACGGGGTCGGGCAAGACCAACACGCTTTATTCCTCGGTCGCGCGCCTGAATACCGTGGATACCAACATCATGACGGCCGAGGATCCGGTCGAATTCCAGCTGTCGGGAATCAACCAGGTTCAGATGAAGGAGCAGATCGGCCTGAACTTCGCCGCGGCCCTTCGCGCTTTCCTGCGGCAAGACCCCAACATCATTCTGGTCGGCGAGATCCGCGACTTTGAAACGGCTGAAATCGCGGTCAAAGCGGCGCTTACGGGCCACTTGGTGCTCTCGACGCTGCACACGAATGATGCGCCTTCGACGATCAGCCGCCTGATGAACATGGGTATTGAACCCTTCCTGGTGGCCACGTCTGTGAATCTCATTTGCGCGCAACGCTTGGTGCGGCGCGTCTGCACGAATTGCAAGGAAGAGCTGGAACTGCCCGAGCAGGCTCTCATCGACGCGGGGTATACCCCTGACGAAGTTAAGACGACTAAAATCTATCACGGCAAGGGATGCAACATCTGCAACAAGGGCGGCTACAAGGGCCGCACCGGATTGTATGAAGTGATGGAAATCAACGACGAACTGAGGGAATTGATTCTCGTTGGCGCCTCCGCTCTAGAACTGAAAAAGAAAGCGATCGAGCAGGGAATGATCACGTTGCGCCGGAGCGGGTTGATCAAAGTGGCTTTAGGACAGACGACACTGGAAGAAGTTTTGCGCGAAACGGTGTTATAGGAAAAAGGTGAAGCGATGGCCGGGATTACGCTGAGCGAATTGCTCAAAAAAATGATCGAGATGGGAGGCAGCGACCTTCACATCACCACGAACAGCGCGCCTCGCGTACGCGTTCACGGGCACCTGCGGGCGCTGGATATGCCACCCCTGACGGCTGCTGACACGAAATCGTTGGCCTACAGCGTCCTGACCGACGCGCAAAAGCATCGCTTCGAAGAAAATCTGGAACTGGACTTTTCGTTCGGTCTTAAGAACCTGGCGCGTTTCCGCGGCAACGTGTTCAATCAACGCGGCGCCGTCGCCGCCGTTTTTCGTACCATCCCCTGGGAAATCAAGAACTTCGACGCCCTGGGTTTGCCAACGGTCGTCAGAGGGCTTTGCGACAAACCGCGCGGGCTTGTGCTCGTTACGGGGCCAACCGGTTCGGGGAAATCCACAACGCTCGCCGCCATGCTGGACAAGATCAACTCCGAGCGTGAAGAGCACATGATCACCATCGAGGACCCCATCGAGTTTCTGCACAACCACAAGAAATGCCTGGTGAACCAGCGCGAAGTGCACGCCGATACTCACTCGTTTGCGAATTCGCTCCGCGCCGCGTTGCGCGAAGACCCAGACGTCGTGCTCATCGGTGAGATGCGCGACCTTGAAACCATCGAATCGGCGCTGCGCATCGCGGAAACGGGCCACTTGACGTTCGCCACACTGCACACCAATTCCGCGGCCTCCACGATCAACCGCATTATCGACGTGTTTCCGTCGCACCAGCAGCCGCAAATTCGCGCGCAGCTTTCGATGGTGATGGAAGGGATACTTTGTCAGGCGCTTCTCCCCCGGGCGGACAGCCGCGGCCGCGTGATGATCATGGAAGTGCTCATCCCCACGCCAGCGATCCGCAACCTCGTCCGCGAAGACAAGATTCACCAAATTTATTCCGCGATGCAGACGGGTACTGGACAGACTGGCATGCAAACGTTCAATCAGGGCCTTGCAAACGCCTATTTTAACAAGCTCATCACCCTGGATTTGGCGCTCTCTCGTTCCTCGAACGCCGATGAGCTGCAAGACATGATTAACCGTGGCGTGTCCTCATCTTCCGGCGGAGGTTCAAAAACGCCAGTGGGTAACAAGCGGTAGAAGATTTTCAGAGCAGCACAGTAGCTCGCCGATGAATTTTTGATGGATTGAGGAGGAAAGAGTATGCCGGTCTTTACATATCGAGGAACCAATCGTTCCGGCGGAAACGTCAGCGGAGAGGTCACCGCGACTAGCAAGGCGGAGCTTCAGAATATCCTGCGGCGCCAGCAGATCACGCCGACGAAGATGTCGCAGAAAGGCAAAGAGTTCAACCTGCCGACCTTTGGATCGGGCGTCAACGCCAAGGAACTGGCGATTTTCACGCGGCAGTTCTCGGTGATGATCGACGCGGGCTTGCCGCTGGTTCAGTGCCTGGAAATTCTTGCCAGCCAGCAGGAAAACAAGACATTTCAAAAGGTGCTGACGGGGACGCGTGGCTCGGTGGAAGGCGGCGCCACGCTTTCGACGGCGATGCGCCAGTACCCGAAGGTCTTCGACTCCCTCTATGTCAACATGGTGGAGGCGGGCGAAACCGGCGGTATTTTGGACACCATTCTTCAGCGACTCTCGTCCTACATCGAAAAGAGCGTGAAGCTGCAGCGCGCCGTTAAGTCCGCGATGGTTTACCCCATCGGCGTTCTGTCGGTAGCCGGCGGCGTTATCGTTTTGCTGTTGTGGAAAGTCGTGCCGATTTTCGCCACGTTGTTCGCCGGTCTCGGTGTTGATTTGCCTTTGCCGACCAAAATTGTCATCGGGCTAAGCAATCTCATCGGCAGTATATTTGGTTTACTGATCTTGGTAGCGATAGTCGCCGGATTATTTGGACTAAAAGTGTGGTACGGCACTCCACAGGGGCGTTATGCAATTGACGCTACCATCCTGCGCTTGCCGGTAATGGGCATCCTGATGCGGAAGATTGCTGTGGCTCGCTTTACCCGCACTTTGGGAACCCTGATCGCCAGCGGCGTGCCGATCTTGGAAGGGCTGGATATTACGGCCAAGACTGCCGGAAACGCCGTGGTGGAAAAAGCCCTGCAGCAAGTTCGAAAGTCGCTCGAAGAAGGTAAATCGCTGACCGATCCCCTGAAGGAGTCGAACGTATTTCCGGGCATGGTCACGCAGATGATCAGCGTCGGCGAACAAACGGGCGCGATGGACGCGATGTTGCAGAAAATCGCGGACTTCTACGAAGAGGAAGTCGACGCCGCCGTGAAGGACCTCCTGACCGCTTTGGAACCGATTATGATCGTGGTCCTCGGCGTGGTGGTCGGCGGCGTGGTCATTTCCATGTACATGCCGCTGTTCTCCTTGATCGGCAAGTTGAGCGAAGTCCACTAGCCGCAGCGTTGCGTTTCGAGCAGTATCCAATCGGCGGAGGGCAGGGAAGGAACTCCCGGCCCTTCGCCATTTTTGCTTAAACTAGAGAATGCCCGGGGGACACTGGGGTCAGGGCGCGGGCGATCCATGGATCAAAGTACGACAACAAGAGAGTGGCTGGGCTGGCTGACCCGCGTCCGCCTGCTCACAATTTTGTTGATCCTCGTTGTCGATCTCATCTGGCCGCAGTACGTCCCGGCTTCCAGCACAAATCATGCGTTTCTACCCATTTTGCTGGTTTGGGTGGCGCTGGGTGTTGTGCACATCGCCTTGGTTCGGTGGATGCGCGCGGCGGCGTGGCAGGGCGCATTGCAGGTTGCTAGCGACGTAATCATCATTTCGGCGCTGGTTTACACCACTGGCCTGCAAGAGAGCTATTTCATCTCCCTTTATTTGCTGGTCATCATTGTGGCCAGCATTTTGTTCTCGCGCCGGGCGGCATTCGTTACGGCCGCAGTCTGTCTCTCCATCCTCGGCGGAATGACCGCGTTGGCTTATTCGGGGAAGATCCCGCCGACGTTCCTAGTTGTCCCCACGCTGGAAGGCCTGCGAGTTTGGTTTCTCAGCAATCTCTTTGGTTTCCTGGCTGTCGCCTACCTGGCGAGTCTTCTTGCGCAATCGCTTCGGCGTAAAGGAATTGAACTTGAGGAGAAACGCGAAGAGCTGCTCGAACTGCAGGATTTTACCGAGGACATTATCCACTCGATGCGTGGCGGCCTTCTGACGACCGACCTGGACGGGAGGATTTTGCTGCTGAATCGCACAGGAGAAGAGATTCTCGGGTGTCGATTTGTGGATCTGCGCGGGCGGAAGCTTCCCGAGATCGACGAGAATTTTTGGCTTCCGGGCGGCCGGACCCACGATGAGCGTCCGTTGGTTCGAAAAGAGATCGACTTTCGCACGCCCGACGGCCAGCTTAGATATTTGGGCATTTCCGTCTCCCCTCTTCGCACCAGGAATTCCACACGAAGCGGATACGTCTTTAACTTTCAGGATCTGACGGAACTGCGAAGACTCGAGCAGGAAGTGGCGACGAAAGAGCGCATGGCCGCGCTCGGCAGGCTCTCTGCTGCCATCGCCCACGAAATTCGGCAGCCGCTGACGGCCATGGCGGGCGCAGTGAAGGAGTTGGCGCGGCTTGTTCCGCTTGAGGACGACGAGAAGCACCTCGTCAATATCGTCAGCCGCGAATCGGAGCGCCTGAACCACATCATCACGGACTTTCTGAACTACTCGCGCGAGAAGACCTACGAATTCCAGGAAGCGGACGTGCGCGGATTGCTGGATGAAACGTTGACACTGGTGGAGAAGAAACCCGAAGTCGAGAACAAATACCAGATTGTCCGTACATTTAACGGGACCGAAGTGCGCGCGCGTGTAGACCCGAATAAGATTAAGCAGGTTTTCTGGAATCTTTGCGACAACGCTCTGCGAGCCATGCCCGGCGGGGGAACGCTGAGCGTGGACATCGAGCGGTTGCCCTTCTGGCTGCGCATCGCTTTTCGGGACACCGGAGTCGGCCTGGACCCCAGGCAGCGGGCAAAAATATTTGAACCTCTCCAGTCCGGATTTGAAGGTGGTACGGGACTGGGGCTTTCCATCGTGTACCAAATCGTGCAGGCGCATAGCGGCAGGATTAGTGTGATCTCAGAGAAAGATCGCGGCGCGGAGTTTATTGTAGAGTTGCCGCGAACGGTGTGACGTCTTATGCAGGGAACAAAAGCAGCCGTAAAAGAAGCCCAGAGTGAGCTGATTCACATCCTCGTCGTCGACGACGAGCGCTCCATTTGCGAGCTTCTGGAGATTACCTTTCGCAAGGAAGGCCACCGCGTCGAGGTAGCTCATAGCGTCGAGGCGGCCAAGCGCAAGCTCGAATCGCAGATTTTCGACATTATCATCTCGGATGTGCGCATGCCTGGGGCAACCGGCGTGGACCTTCTGAAATTCACTAAGGAAATTTCGCCAAACTCCTTCTTCTTGCTGATCACCGGCGTGCCCACGGTCGAGACGGCTATCGCAGCCATCAACTCCGGCGCGGACCGCTACGTCATTAAGGACCACGAACTGGTGGACCAGTTGCGCCGCGCCGTCAAGGAAGTGGCCGAAAGTTTGAAGTGGAAAAAAGAGGCTGGATACCTTCGCCGTGAGCTGCGGCGTCTGACCGGGCTTGACAACATTATCGGGCAGAGTCCCAAAATGCGCGCCATTTTCGATTTGATTCAGACCATTGCGCCCCAGACCAGCCGCGTCCTCATCACCGGGGAGAGCGGCACGGGAAAGGAGCTTGTCGCGCGCGCCATTCACGAAAATAGCCTGCGTGCGCAGGCTCCATTCATAACCATTAATTGCGGCGCTTTCCCGGAGACGCTGCTCGAATCCGAACTGTTCGGCTACATGAAAGGCGCGTTTACCGGCGCGAACGAAAATCGCAAAGGCCTCTTCGAGGCCGCGCATGGCGGCACGCTCTTCATGGACGAGATTGGCAACATGAGCCTCACGATGCAAGTGAAGCTCTACCGCGTACTGCAGGAAGGAAAAGTCAGGCCTATCGGAAGCACCGAGGAAACAGACGTGGATGTCCGCATCATCGCTGCCACGAACAAGGAGTTTGAAAAAGAAATTGCGGAGGGGCGCTTTCGCGAGGACTTGTACTACCGTTTGAGCGTTATTCCTATCCAGCTTCCTGCGTTGCGCGAACGCCGCGAAGACATTCCTTTGCTGGCGCGGCACTTCCTCGAGCGATTCCGGAAGTCGATGGAGAAGCCGATTGAGAGCCTCTCGCCGGAAGCAGTTCGCCGCCTCGAATCGTACGACTGGCCAGGCAACGTCCGTGAATTGGAGAACACCATGGAACGAGCGGTCGCGCTGGAAACCGGAGGGGAGATTTCCCTTCGCGTTCTTCCGGACCGTATCGCGGGCTACTCCTCTTCCTTTGCTACGGGTGGTGCGGCTTCCGGCGGGCTGGCTTTTCCGGCGGAGGGCGTCGACTTCGAGAAAGAGATCGCCGAGACCGAACGCCGTTA
This sequence comes from Candidatus Acidiferrum sp., assembly GCA_049792735.1. Classification (GTDB taxonomy): domain Bacteria; phylum Acidobacteriota; class Terriglobia; order Acidiferrales; family UBA7541; genus Acidiferrum. The sequence goes on along the minus strand of JBARBE010000262.1, from coordinate 1,441 downwards.
CCTGTTGGGAGCATTGGAAAAGGGTGAGGGAGTCCGCACTCGGGCTGCTGATCTTCTTAAGATCACCTACCGTTCTTTTCGGCACTACGCAAAGAAGCACAACGTCTAGGAAGTGGCGCATCTTGAGCATGATAATCGTCACTTTTCGGATCCCGACAAGTGGCATTCCATGTGACGAAATGCGTCATTCTGATGGACAAAAAGCGCGCGGCAAGACTGCAACCAAATTTAGGGAGGACTGGGATGGGACTGCATGATCCTTTCCAGGACAGATATAAAGCATTAAGAATGTGCTACTTACAAGAATATTTGCAAGGCAGATTTTTCGATGCGTCTTGGCAACTGACGTGCCCACGTACACTACGTGAAATTCGCGTAACTCGAAATCTTTTAAAGGGCATGGTATGAAAAACCAGAAGGGATTTTCGCTAATCGAGCTGCTAATCGTTGTGGCGATCATTCTGATCATTGCCGCCATCGCGATCCCGAACCTCCTCCGCTCTCGCATGTCGGCGAATGAAGCTTCGGCGGTGAGCTCCATGCGCACGATCGACACGGCTGAGGTGACCTACAACTCGACCTTCGGAATCGGCTATGGCACGCTCGCCGCCCTAAGTACTCCGGCTGTCGGCTGCCCCACAGCCACCGCGGCTGCGGCTTGCCTGCTGGACATCAATTTAGGCACTGGAACGAAGGCTGGCTACACCTTCACGTCTGTCCCCTCCAACGGTGCAGGCACGGCTGCGAGTCCGTTTGTTGATTTTAACTCCACCGCAGTTCCGGTGAATCCCGGCCACAGCGGGCAGAGCGATTTCTGCTCGGACGCCTCGGGTGTGATCCGCCGAGATCCAACAGGTACGGCGGGTGCAGTGACTCCGTGCAATACTTCCGGTCTGAATCCTATTTAGTAGGGAGATTGTCCCGCCTTTTAGGATCTGACCGAATTATCCGCTCAATGCACAGAACCGGAATCCTTAAGAGCACGGGACACTCATCCCGTGCTCTTCTGCTTTGCGCTTGATTCAAAAACCGTGGGACAGGGTAAGACGAACCAGTCAGTCACCTAACGGCGACTAACAGCGCATCCCTGCAGCGGCTGAGAATAGCCGCACTTGACGTCTACCCATTCCCACCTCCTATGCGAGTCTTCAGCGGGCTGCAAGCGGGCGACCGTACCACTCGCGACTGTAAATGCTCGAGTTTGCGGGGGTCCGACATGCCATATTCCGCTTTGCAAGGCAGCCATAAATAGTCATTTCGCGGGGGCGGGAGCCGACGAAATACCACCTCAGCTTTCTCTGCCTCTCTCCCGAATTTTTATATATCCCTAAGTTCAACAATCTGCAAGAGTTATTCAAATAGGAAATTCTAATCAAGCGCCTCTTTATAGTGGCCACTCCCTTGCACCTCTTCCGGGTGTGCTACGGCACAGTGTGTAGAC
>JBARBE010000261.1:0-2251 GCA_049792735.1 Candidatus Acidiferrum sp. | reverse complement strand
CCGAGATACTTGGATTTATCGCCGTCGCGCAGTTCGAGCGCCTCATGCTCTCCGGTAGAAGCACCGGAAGGCACTGCCGCGCGCCCTCGTGCGCCGGTTCCGACATACACGTCGGCTTCGACAGTGGGATTCCCGCGCGAATCGAGCACCTGGCGGGCATTGACTCGAGTGATGTTCATCGACATGTCTGAGCGATCTCCTGGTTGATTTGAACTAGAGATTGTATCAGACAGCGCGAGGTCTATTTTCGGAAGTCCTATGACGTGGGTCCCGGTCAGGGGGATTTCCCTGGGATCGGCGCGCGTTATGCAGTTTCGGGTTCTTCGATGAGAGATTCTTGGCGAACGACCACGACGATTCCTGAATCCGTCACGTGGAAACGCCGCCGGTCAGCTTCCGTGTCGTAGCCAATTTCCGTGCGCTCCGGAAGGCTCACGTGCCGGTCGATAATCGCGCGGCGGATCCTCGAGTGCCGGCCGACGTTCACGTGATTGTACATAATGGAATCCGTCACCTCGCTGTAGCTGTTGACGCGTACGTTGTTTCCAATGACGCAGCGTTGCACCCGTCCGCCGGAGATCACCGAGCCGCCCGCGACAATGGAATCGAGCGCCACACCCATGCGCTCAGGATCGGCGAACACGAATTTCGCCGGCGGATACTGGTGCTGCCAGGTGCGCAGCGGCCAATGGTTGTCATACAAATTGAAAACCGGTGAGACGCTGACCAGGTCCATGTTGGCTTCGTAGTAGGCGTCGAGTGTGCCAACGTCCCGCCAGTAGAGCGCATCTTTCTGGTTTTCATCCACGAAGTTGTAGGCGAACACGCGGTGCTTGGAAATGATCCGCGGCAAAATGTCCTTGCCGAAATCGTGCTTCGACTTCGGGTCCTCGGAGTCGGCCAGCAGAATGGGAATCATCAGCTGCGTATTGAAAATATAGATTCCCATCGAGGCGTTGCAATTCCCCGGATGATGCGGAGACTGCTTCGGCTCGGCCGGCTTCTCTTCAAAGCCCATAATGCGCCAGTCCTGGTCCACTTCAATCACGCCAAATTGCAGCGCAGCCTCCGCCGCCGGAATTTGGATCGTCGCAACCGTTACGTCTGCCGCCGAATCCACGTGCTGTTGGAGCATCTTCGCGTAATTCATTTTGTAAATATGGTCGCCGGAAAGAATAAACACATACTTCGAGCGCTCGCTCCCGATCGAGTAGATGTTCTGATACACCGCATCAGCCGTTCCCTGATACCACTCTTTCGAGACGCGCATTTGCGGCGTGAGCACTTCGATGTAATCGCCCAGCCCCGCCAGCGGCGACCACCCCGCGCGAATATGCCGGTTAAGACTCAGCGCTTTGTATTGTGTGAGAACGAACACGCGGCGCAAATCGGAGTTGATGCAGTTCGAGAGAGTAATGTCGATGATGCGGTAGAGAGCGCCGAAGGGTACGGCGGGCTTGGCGCGGTCGCGGGTCAGGGGCCATAACCGCTCGCCCTGTCCTCCGGCAAGGAGCACTCCGATGGCATCCCGCATCGCAGACATCGCTGGCCTCCGGGCACGCTTCCAAGAAGCGGCTCATTCTACCAGCAGATGCGAGGCGAAGTGCAAGGGAAGCGAGTTTCGGCAGTTCTCTATCGCCAGCTGCAGATCGGTGGAACCAGCTCATATATACTTATAAAATACCTCCATAACTACAGGGATACTAGGCCCGCTTCCTTCTCCTTCTTTTGTAAACAGTCCTTGACTTCCATACCCGCAATTGATTAGAAGATGCCATCTACCTCATCAGGGTGACTCCAGAACGGCTAAATGGTGCGCAAAGCAATATGTGGTTTATAGAAGATGCATTTGCATTGCGCACTTCGCGAACTCGAAGTGGCACGTCGTCAGCCGTGTGCGTGACCGTGCACGGTCTGGCATGCGATAATGATCCGGGGCGGTGTCTGAACGAAGCAGTGGCGCCGCATGTTACCAATCCGAACCGGATTGGGGGTGAATGTTAACGTGGCCGAAGTCATTATCCAGGAAAGTGAGTCTCTGGAAAATGCCCTGCGCCGTTTCAAGCGCAAGGTGCAACAGGAAGATATCATCAAGGAAATCAAGAAGCACAGCTTCTACATGAAGCCCGGAGAGAAACGCCGGGCCAAGGAAGCGCTTTCGCGGAAGCGACTGCGCAAAAAGCAGCGGCGGGAAGCGGACTAACTCCTTCTCGCAGCAGCTCAGCGCCGCACTTCCGTGATTCAGGCCCCG
>JBARBE010000260.1:0-24264 GCA_049792735.1 Candidatus Acidiferrum sp. | reverse complement strand
TTGAGCCGTTCCGAGTCGTCAGGATGAGCAGAAGCCGCAAAGCTCTTGTGCCGCCATTCGTCGAGACTGATGCCGAGGTAGTCGAGCGCGGTACGGTTTGCATAGAGGCGTTCACGTTTAGGCCCGTATACCGCGATCAGTTGAGGCGCGAGGTCGACTATCAGACGGAGCTCTGTTTCTTGTCCTCGGATCTTTTCTTCTGCCGTCTTGCGCTCGGTGATGTCGGTTGCCGCCCCGACAAACTCGCGATTGCCAGATGCATCCTGTAAAACGTGAGCTATGGCGTGGACGTGCTTGACTCGATCGCCAGGCAGTAGCAAGCGATAGGCATGCTCGAAATCTGTCGCTCCCGCAAAGGCCCTTTTGATGACCTCGCTGACCTCGGCGCGGTCCTCGGGATGAACGCGCTGGACCACTGCATCTGTTGTTGGCCTAACGGAACGGTCGTATTCGAAGATACGATAGGTTTCATCCGACCAAACAATCTCGCCGGTGTCAGGTTTCCATCCAAAGCTGCCCGTGTGACTGAGCCGTTGAGCTTCCGTCAGGTACGCCTCGCGCCGGCGGAGTTCTTGAGTCAGGAGCTCGTGCTCCGTAACGTCTAGGGCGCTGCCAACGTACTTTTTCATGCTCTGGTTTTCGACAACAGGAGCACCGACGCAACGAATGTACCGGACTTCCCCATTGGGACGCACGATGCGCTTTGTGGCGTCGAAGGGCGAAGCTTTGGTCAAAATTCCCTTGATCAGGTTCGCCATGGACTCGCGATCCTGTGGGTGGACACAATTCAGGTATTCCTGGACACTAGGCGGTTTGCTGGCTGGATCGAGTCCGTACATTCGAAATAATTCGGGAGACCAATAGTAGAAGCCTTCGTTATCGAAGGCCCAGCTTCCCATGTGGGCAAGACGCTGCCCTTCGGCAAGGTAGAACTCGCTTCTTTGAAGCTCATGGGAATTGCGGCGGAGCTGTTCTTCCGCCGTTTTGCGTTCCTCAATATCGAGACTCGATCCATACCACTTGACGATGTTGCCGTTCGTATCGCGAAGTGGCACTTTCCGGTGGAACATCCAGCGGTACTCTCTATTTGCCCTACGGACGCGAGTTTCATACTCGAAGATTTCTCCAGTCGCGAGACAGGCTCGCCATTTGGTCACAATTCCGTCAACGTCTTCAGGGTGAATGAAAGCGGTCCAATTCCAGCCGGCGATTTTGTCCAAAGTGACGCCCAAGTACTCCAGCCAAGGCTCATTGAAGTAATCGAGGTAGCCGTCAGGCCTGGCAGTGTGGATGAGGGCAGGAATCGAGTCGACAAGTACTTGAACATCTAGCGAGTCGTATTTCTGCCGTGGAGAAGCCATGGCGCGCATCATACACCTACACATCGGCGTATCGATAAGATCGATCTACCGAAGTCCCCGCCGTCGTGACATAGCCCACCGCTTACGGCATGGCTGTACTTCAAGGTCCATCGTCAGACCTATCGGCATTCGATTCATTGTATGGAGTGCTTGGATATATCCTTTTTTCTCGAAGCCCATCATTGAAATTGCCGATACGTTTTGTCTGGGTGCTCGCCAATTGTCGAAAGTTCGGCGCTGATTCAGGTAGGAAAAGGTTGTTTTTCAACCATTTACGATTGGAGCGTCAATTGCGTTCTGAACTGATGCCGATGAGGAGCCAGATGCTAAGAATCACGAGGAAGGCAAACGGCGAAGTGGTCTTTAGGGTTAGCGGTCAACTAACCGCGGAAAACGTGGCGGAGATGGAGACACTCCTTGCGGCAGAAACAAGAGGCAAACGAATTGTCTTGGACTGTGCAGATCTGAGGTCGGTGGATGGCGAAGCCGTAAAATTTCTGGAGAAGTGGGAGGCCGACTCGATCAAGCTGAAGAACTGTGGCCTTTACATCCGAGAATGGATCAGGAGAGAGCGGCTGGAAAGAAAATCGGACCAGAGTTCGGATAAATGAGCGACAAAGAGGTCCCGCTGAGTTGAGCTTTTGCAGTAGAAGGAGCATTTATGATGACGGCAACACGATTGACTCATAAAAAAGAACGCGATCCGCACCCGGGAAGCGGCGCGGATCAGGGGCTCTCCCGGATCTTAGACGCGGAAAAACGCAGTGCTACAGCTTGCCAGTTTGAGCATGCGATGCGTGAGAGAATCGTCGGGCAAGACGAGGCCGTGCAGGCCCTGGTCGACCTGTACCAAATGTTTTGCGCTGGGTTGCAGTCACCTTCCCGGCCGATCGGAAACCTGCTGTTTTTAGGGCCGACAGGGTCTGGCAAGACGCGCATCGTCGAAGCGGCTGCGGAGATTCTGTTTGGAGACAGTCGCGCAGTGATCAAGGTGGACTGTGCGGAATTTCAACACTCTCACGAAATCTCTAAATTGATTGGCTCGCCGCCAGGATATCTGGGGCACCGCGAAACACACCCGCTCATAACGCAAGAAGCGCTGGCTGCAAGCCACCGCGATCACATGAAACTGAGTTTTGTGCTGTTCGACGAGATTGAGAAAGCGAGTGACGCGCTATGGCAGTTGCTCTTAGGAATCTTGGACAAAGCGACGCTGACACTGGGCGACAACCGTCGAGTGGACTTGTCGCAAACATTGATTTTTCTGACCTCGAACCTCGGCAGCGGACAGATCGCGGATCTCGTGCAAGGAGGAATGGGATTCGTCCAGCCGAACGACAAGCCGACAACTGGATTGAACGAAAAGGTGGAGAGGACGGCGGTCGAGGCGGCCAGGCGCAAGTTCTCACCTGAGTTCATGAATCGCTTGGACAAAGTCGTCGTGTTTCATCCCCTGAAGCGCGAGGAACTGGACGAAGTGCTTGAAATCGAGTTGAGCAATGTACAGAAGCGCGTGTTGGACGCAGCGACGCGACCGTTCCTATTTCGAATCACCGAAGAGGGGCGTGCGTTTCTTCTGCAAGAAGGTACTGACCAACGCTACGGAGCGCGCCACCTGAAACGAGCCATTGAACGGCACGTGGTCTATCCAATTGCCAGGTTGCTGGCCACGGCACAGGTCCATGAAGGCGATGTGCTCGTCATTGATCGGCACCCAGCGGATCAAGCTTTGGTTTTCTCGCGAGACCCTGAAAGACGGGATCCAGATCCGAGCATCGTTTTGGCGGGCAGGCACGCGGGTCAGCTTGCGCAAGAAGCGTTGGCGCAAGCGTAGGAGTGAAAAATGAGCTTAGCTTCGAATTCCGTGATGCAAATTAACGAAAATGCGGGAAACTTGCCGATGAACGCGCTGATGTATCGTAGTGACGAGCTACGCGCTCGCAAGGCCGAGAACGAGGAACTTCCGTTTGTGGAGACAATCGTGGGCCGACGTGGGAGTCTCCGTGGGATCCTGTCTCTAGTCGAAGCAGTTGCGCCCACGAATATGACAGTTCTGATTGCGGGCGAAACTGGCACTGGAAAGGAAGTCATCGCTCGCGCAATTCACGAGTTCAGCCCCCGCAAGAACCGGAGTCTGGTGAAGGTGAATTGCGCCGCGATCCCCGCCGGCCTTCTCGAAAGCGAGCTTTTCGGACACGAACGCGGGGCCTTTACGGGCGCCGTCAATTCTCATGTTGGCCGCTTCGCGTTAGCGGATCGCGGCACCCTGTTCCTCGATGAAATTGGAGACTTGCCATTAGAGCTTCAGCCCAAGCTGCTCCGTGTCTTACAGGAGCGTGAGTTTGAGGCAGTCGGCAGCACGCGCACAACGCGAGTCGATGTTCGCGTCGTTGCTGCGACAAACCAAGACTTGAAGCGAATGGCTCAGGATCGTGAATTCCGCGAAGATTTGTACTACCGGTTGAATGTTTTCCCGATTTATCTGCCGCCACTGCGCGAAAGGAAAGCCGATATTCCCGAGCTCGTGGAATATTTTGTTCAACAGTTTGCTGCCTCGATGGACAAATCGATCGAATCGATTCCTCAGGAAACCATGCGCTCCCTGGTGCGTCACCACTGGCCCGGCAACATTCGAGAGCTTCAAAACTACATTGCGCGCGGCGTCATTCTCTCCAATGGTGGCGTCTTTGAACCAGCTCCTCTCGAAAGCTACCAGCCGCCGGAGCCCGAGATTTCAAACCCGACCCTCGAAGACAAGGTGCGCAGAGAAATTCTCACCGCTTGCCAGCGTGCCAATTGGAAGCTAGGAGGTCCGCGAGGTGCAGCTGCCAGACTTGGCTTGAAGCGCACCACCCTGTTTTACAAGATGAAGCGCCTTGGTATTGCGCCACCAGCAGACGATTCACACGACTGAGTCGAAAATTTGAAGTGCACCTCGGGCCACCACCAGTTTTCGCACCTTCAGATGGGCGAAGAAGTAATCACTTTGCAAGCTGAAATGCATTGTCAGTCCCCGGCAGCTATCTCGAGGACTTGCCACGACCATGACTCAGGTGCTAGGCCGTGCATGGACGCAAGCGTTTCATTCGGGTGATCGAACTCGATTGCAGGTAGAAAGTTCCTTGGCATATTCATCTCTCTGTCGGTGCCGCTCCTCTTGGGCGGAACTGACCAAGCTAATCGGCGCGGGGCGATAAGCCTCCTCCAATGAGGCAGGTAGCTCGCGATTTTAGTGCGCACACCGCGGGAACAGCGTCGCTAGAACCATTAAGTCCCAAGGGCTGAAGAACCACTGGTCGGTCTGCTTGCCCTGAGTCCCCATGGCTGGTGCAATGAAGCCCAACCTGTGACGCTTTGCAAGATTTTCGAGATGTTCGGCACAAACCCCGGTCAAGTTCGTGACCTCGGCATTGGTGAAGATTTTTTGGCTCGCTTTCAGAGTGATCACGATTTTAAGTCCCCGCCGACTCTAGAGTCATTTGCCTTTCAAGAATTCGGACGCCGGAAGAGTCGTCTTGTGGATGGAAGCCAAGAGAGTTCGTTTCGTTTGATCCAAAACCTGTCGTCTTGCCCGATAAAGCCGCGCCTTGAACGTCCCAGCTGAAACACCGAGCACAGCGCAAGCTTCTGGCCCCGAGAGCTCGTCGTAATAAGTCATCGTGAACGCCCGTCGAAGCGCAGGTTTCATTTTTCCCAGGATCCGGTCGATCAATTGAAGAGTTTCCCCATCTGCATGAATCATTTCTGGATCAGGTTCCGAGGCCGGAGTATTTTCCGTCCAGTTGACTTCACGCGAGTTGCCGTTCTCGGGGAGCTGACGGATCGTGGATGGGTGACGTTTACGTTTGCGTTGGATCATCAGAGCAGCGTTTAAGACGATGCGCGTGAACCAGGTCCTGAGGGCGGATCGGCCCTCGAAACTCCGCAAGTAGAGATACCCGGAAAGAAAGGCATTTTGGACTGCGTCTTCGGCGTCTTCTCTATTGCGAAGGATGAGGTGGGCCATCGCAACGAATTTCGGGCGCGACGCCACGAACATCTCTTCGAAAGCTTCCCTTCCTATGACCTCCGGTCGAATTTCGACGACCGTGTGAGCCTCGCAGCTTGGCGACTCGCAGGAGGTTGGCCGCACGGTCCTTTTTCTTGTTCTGAAAACGGGCAAGGGCTTGCTGATTGCTACTGCATTTGTGCGCCCAACGAAGCTCCTGGATCTCGATGCGTAGGTCACTGGCGATCTCCATTTCTCTCTCGCTTCTCAGAAGCAAGTCTGTGTCCAAGGCGGGTTTCGCCGAGCAATCAGCTATGCGTCTTATTTTCAACAGAAAGGAGAAACTCAGGTCGCCCAGCAATTACGGCGAGAATTCTACAGCTCGTTTTTCGCGGCAGGGATTTGACGGTAACGTCGAGGTCGTGACCTAGGTATTAGTGCCGCAAGCGCTGCTACTTTCTTTTCCCCTCACGCGCCTTCCTCTCAACGAATTACTGCCACCGAGTTGCGATTGCTCAGGGAAAAGGCCAAAGAGTGAACTTGTACTACGGCAGGCATGCCGAGTTCATCATCCGCCGCTGTTTTTTCAAGTACGCACTTCTCTTCTTTGCGCTCTTTAGCATTATGGACGTTGCGTTCGTTCTCAACGTGATAGGGGTCAATCTCGTGTGGCCCGTCGCGCTGTACTCTTCACAGCCTTTTGCTCGGGGCAACGGTTCGGCGGGAGGAATTCCTGCTGCTTCCGCTGAAGCCAGCACAGGGATGCGTGGATTCATACCAACTCAGCCTTAGACGTTCCCTCGAACACACGGGTGTCCTTGGAGAATACTGACAGGCGAACCCGATACGAGGCAGCATCGCCCAGGCAGGTTTGTTTTTGAACTGACCTGCTCTTGCATCCGGCGCCGCTCCGCGACAGATCTTCGACAATTTCGTCAACCAAGAGACGCAACAGCACCCGCAGCGATTCATCACTCTTTGTTCTTCTCATCCGTAAGGCGCTCAATCAACGCAGTTTGTTGTTTCGCGTTCTCACGCGCGATGGCCTGGAGACTGTATTGCATGGTTTGGGTGTGCAAGCGATCTGAGTCTTCAACTGCGATTGCCGTCACCGACCGCTCGTCCACTTGAAGTTCTTAGCGGGGATGCTTGATGAGAATCGTCGAGAGAATGCAAAAGGCGGATTGGCCCGCGATCATCGGCCGGGTTACAGGTGCTGCGCTTCTCCTCGCGGGCGTGCTTCTCGCCGCGCGGTTGTGCGCCGCAACTCCGCAGAGCAACTCCGTTCCCAGCATTTTCGATTCGCACTCTACGCCAGCGGATTCGATCCGTCATCTTTCTTTCTTCGTCCTCGGCGTCACCGGAGTGATTTTTCTCGTGGTTTTCAGTTTACTGACGTACGCGGTCGTGAAATTCCGCGATAAGACAGGCGATCGAGGACACGAGCCTGCGCAGGTGTATGGAAGCACACAGATTGAACTCGCCTGGACCATTATCCCGATTCTGATCGTTGTTGTCCTTTTTCTCGCGACGGCGAGAGTGATTCACGCAATTCAGGACGCGCCCAAACCTGCTGATGCGGTGGAGGTGACCGTAATCGGACATCAGTTTTGGTGGGAATTCCGCTATCCCAGGCTCGGCATCGTTACTGCGAACGAACTCCACGTGCCCGTGAGCGACACCGTTCATCCCGCACCGACATTCTTGAAATTGCTTTCCGCCGACACGGACCACAGTTTCTGGGTACCTCAGCTCGCCGGAAAAACAGACTTGATTCCGAACCGCGTAAACGAAACGTGGCTGGATCCGCACGAGACAGGGTTATTTCTCGGCCAATGTGCTCAGTACTGTGGCACAGAGCACGCCAAGATGCTTTTGCGTGTTTATATTGATAGCCCGGAAGATTTCAAGGCCTGGGTACACCGCCAACAGCAGCCGGCGATGGACGATGAAAAAGAAGCCGCGGGAAGACACGTATTCGAAAGCACCGCCTGCATAAACTGTCACGCAATCGCAGGTACAAATGCCAACGGGCGTTTTGGTCCGGATCTGACCCATCTGATGAGCCGCCAGACGATCGCGTCCGGTGCGATACAGAACACTCCACAGAATCTCCGGCTGTGGATTCAAAACCCAGACTCTATCAAACCAGGATCTCTCATGCCGGCAATGAAGTTAAGTGACGCCGATCTGGAAGCACTCGTGCGCTATCTAGAGACGCTGCAATAGGGAAAGGGAGTCGAAGACGAGCCATGTCATCGGATGTTCTTGCAATTCAAACCAGCCAAGCGGCTCGTCAACCATGGGTTGAAACGCTGCACGAATGGGTGACCACGGTCGACCACAAACGCCTAGGAGTTCTGTACATCCTTTATGCGTTGGTCTTTCTCGTCATTGGCGGTCTGGAAGCAATGATCATGCGTATCCAACTGATGCGCCCGCACAACGATTTTGTTTCTCCGCAGGTGTTCAACCGCATGTTCACCATGCACGGTACGACCATGATTTTCTTTGTGGCCATGCCCATCCTGTTCGGCTTTGCCAACTACCTCGTGCCATTGATGATCGGCGCGCGAGACATGGCATTTCCGCGCTTGAATGCTTTCAGTTTTTGGCTGGCGGCGTTCGGTGGATTGCTTCTTTACTTTAGCTTCCTAGGTGGGAGCGGACTGTACGGCGCTGGAAACGCCCCAGACGTTGGCTGGTGGGCGTACAGCCCCTTGACCTCTCGTGCGTTTTCGCCAGGCCATAGCTCGGACTATTGGACCATCGCTCTGTTGGCTTCGGGCTTCGGCAGCATCGGCACTGCCATCAATATCATCGCCACGATTATTTCGATGCGCTGCCCGGGCATGAAGCTGAGTCGTATGCCGCTGCTGGCCTGGCTGAACTTGGTGATGTCTGGAATGGTTTTGCTCGCGATTACGCCTCTCTCCGCGGCTCAGCTCATGTTGCTCGTGGACCGCTATCTTGGAGGTCATTTCTTCGATACCCAGGCGGGGGGCTCAGCCACGTTGTGGATGCATTTTTTTTGGATTTTTGGACATCCAGAAGTTTACGTCCTGATCATTCCGTGCTTTGCCTTTGCTTCCGAAATCATTCCGGTATTTTCGCGGAAGCCGATTTTTGGATACCCCGTAATGGTGGGTGCCACGGTTTGCATCGCCTTTGTGAGTATGAGTGTCTGGGCGCACCACATGTTCACAATTGGGATGAATTCCTACGCCAACAGCTTTTTCACACTGACGACGATGGCGGTGGGCGTGCCGACCGGCATCAAAATCTTCAACTGGTTGGGCACCATGTGGGGAGGCAAGATCCAGTTTAAGGTGCCAATGCTGTTCTGCATCGGCTTCCTGTTTCAGTTTTTGATCGCGGGCCTCACCGGCATAATGCTGGCCTCGTCGCCCTTCGACTGGCAGCTCAGCGGTTCCTACTTTGTCGTCGCCCACTTTCATTATGTGATCGTCGGCGGAATTTTGTTCGCCCTCTTCGGGGCTTTCTATTATTGGTATCCAAAAATCACTGGAAGAATGCTGAACGAAGGCCTGGGTAAACTCCACTTCTGGCTATTCCTGATCGGATTCCATCTCACATTTGACCTGATGCACATTCCGGGCGTGCTCGGGATGCCGCGGCGCATTTACACTTACGAGCCTGGCCGCGGTTGGGGCACATTAAACTTTCTCATAACAATCGGCGCATTCGTCCAGGGCATCGCCATACTAGTGTTTGTCGCCAACCTGGTCATTTCATATTTCAAGGGAACAAGAGCCGGAAACGATCCCTGGGACGCCTGGACTCTAGAATGGTCCATAACTTCGCCGCCGCCTGCCTACAACTTTACTTCGATTCCGGCAGTCTCGAGCCGCAGACCGTTGTGGGATTTGAAACACCCGGAAGATCCGGACAGCCGCTATGAGTGAAGGAATCGATCAATGAGCACAATTACGACTCCGCTCGCCGGAACACCTGCAGCTTGGAAACTTCCGTATCGTGGCAAGGTCGGCATGGCGTGTCTCATCGTCGCCGAGTCCGCCATCTTCACCATTTTTGTTGTGGCCTATCTCTTCTACTTGGGAAAGAGCACTACCGGGCCGACTCCTCGCGAAGTGTTGGAAACCCCAATCTTCTACACAATCTGTCTGCTGTCTAGCAGCCTGACAATCCACCTTGCCGGAACACTCCTGGAACGCGGCAGGCGAGGAGCATTCCTGATCTTCTGGCTGCTCACGATTGTTTTGGGCGCACTCTTTCTGTACGGCACGGGGCAGGAATGGCACCGGTTGATCTACCAGCACGGGCTGACGATCTCCACGAACCTTTTTGGAACCACTTACTACTCGCTGGTGGGCCTGCACGCCTTTCACGTTACCGCTGGATTGATCATGCTGAGCATCGTGCTGTTCTTCGGACTGGCGGGACGCGTTGGACCGGACCAGTCTGCTCGCGTCGACGTGCTGTCCATGTACTGGCATTTCGTGGATGCCGTGTGGGTTGTGGTTTTCACCGTTGTTTACGTTCTGGGCCGCTGAGGAAAAGAAAATGGCGACGATGGTATCCGCAAAACAAGTTGAGCAGATCCCTGGAGCCCCAGTTGAGATCGACGTGCCAGCATCAACAGCGTGGCCCGTTGTTTTGGCTTTCGGCATCTCATTGATGTTCGCAGGTCTTCTTACGAGTGCGTCGGTCAGTGTCTTGGGCGTCGTCCTCGCTGTGGCAGGTTGCGTCGGATGGTTCCGAGAAGTGTTTCCTCACGAACACGAAGAGACTGTGCGATTCGTGCTCGCAGAACTTCGCATAACGACGGAGCGCCGCGTTGTCGAACGTGTGCCCGTTGCGCCCGATCTTGTACGTGCATGGCTTCCTCTCGAGACCTACCCGATGTCGGCTGGGATAAAGGGTGGCATGGCGGGAGGCGTAGCGATGGCTGTGCTGGCCTGTGCCTACGGACTCTTCAAGGCACGAAGCCTCTGGTATCCCATCAACCTCCTTGCCGCAACAGTCTATGCAGAATCTATCAAACTCTCTCCCGCTCAACTGAATTCGTTTCATGCGGACAGCTTCGCGATTGCCCTGGTGCTTCATTGCGTGGGCTCCATCTTCGTCGGACTGCTCTACGGCACCATGCTGCCCATCTTCGCGCGCCGTCCGATCGTGCTTGGAGGGCTAATTGCCCCGGTCCTGTGGTCGGGGCTCCTGTACTCGATTATGCAGCTGCTCAATCCTTTGCTTGCAAACCGGATCAACTGGTTCTGGTTTATGGCTTCGCAAATTGCATTCGGCATCGTAGCGGGCACTTTCGTCTTGAGGCAGGAACGTGTGTCAACTCGCGAAAACCTGCCGTTCGTCATGCGCGCAGGAATTGAAGCTCCCGGAATAATTCCGCCGCGAGAGAACGGGAAGAAGCAACAGTGAATGCATTTCGGCATCTTTCTCGATTCGGGACACTCGTCGCGATCTTGATCTCAGGTTGCGGCGTCCCGCACGGCCGGCCAGCCAAGGATTCGGAGATTCTGGCACCGAATGAGGTCTTGGATTTTGGAACCCTGTATGCGCAGAACTGTGCTGCCTGCCACGGCCCGGAAGGGCGTGGAGGAGCTGCGATCGCACTTAACAATCCCGTTTACCTGGCGATTGCAGACGACACTGTCGTACGGAAAGTCATCTCCAACGGTGTGCGCGGAACTGCAATGCCGGCCTTCGCCGAGAGCGCTGGCGGAATGTTGACAGACGCGCAGATCGACGTGATCACCAAAGAAATTCGCTCACGCTGGAGCAAGCAAGGAATTCTAGACTCAGCCTCCGTGCCTTCTTATGCGCCAAAAACAACAGGGGACGCCCAGCGAGGAGAAGTCGCCTATAAAACCTTCTGCCAGTCTTGCCACGGTCCCGGAGGTCGCGGCGGACCCAAGGGCAGCGCCATTACGGATGATTCGTTTCTGGCGCTCGTCAGCGATCAAGGGCTGCGCACGATCGTGATCACCGGACGTCCTGAACTAGGAGCGTCCGATTGGCGGGGAAACTTGCCCGGAAAACCGATGTCGGACCAGGAAGTTACCGACGTAGTTGCGTGGCTGGCATCACACCGGGCTCAGAACCCGGGTCAGCCCTACTCCGCTTCGAATTACACCCAGCACCAGGAGTCTGAAGATGCCAAACGAAAATAGAATTTCCCGACGCGGACTGTTCATGAAGTTAGGAATTCTTTTCAATGGACTCGTTGCGACGGCTCTTGCCGTACCCATCGTTCAGTTTCTTTTCTCCTCGGTTACGCGCGGACGCGCAAACGGCTATCTCTCTTGGGTGCCGCTCGGCCCCGTGAAAAATTTTCCAGCGGGCGAGACACGGTTGGCGAGCTTCCGGAATCCCAACGTGATGCCGACAGATGGCAAGACCGTGGACACCGCGTGCTGGGTCCGGCGCATCGAAGGCGATCAATTTCAGGTTTTCGCGGTCAACTGCGCGCATCTGGGCTGCCCGGTGCGCTGGTTTCCGCAGTCCGGCTTGTTCATGTGCCCGTGCCACGGTGGAGCGTACTATCGCGACGGTTCGCGTGCCTCGGGCCCGCCGGAGCGGGGATTGTTCGAGTATCCGTACAAAGTAGAGAACGGCCTTGTAACCATTCAGGCGGGCGAACTGCCCACGCCAGGATCACCCATCGCATCTCTCAACGGGAAAAAACCGCCATGCGCCTGATTTCGCAGATCGGAGAGTGGTTCGACCGGCGCTTGCAACTCGCTGCCCCGGTTCGCGAAGCGGCCGAGCATCCTGTGCCCCGCAACACTGCAAGCTGGTGGTACGTCTTCGGCAGCGCCGCTCTCACCGTGTTTATACTGCAACTCGTCACCGGAATTATGCTCGCGCTCATTTACGTCCCCTCGGCGAGCGCAGCGTGGAGCAGCCTGCAAGTCTTGAACAACGATGTGACTCTCGGCTGGTTTATCCGCGCGTTGCACGGATGGGGCTCGAACTTCATGGTGGCAATTGTCTTGATCCACATGGTTCAGGTCTTTCTGTTTGGGGCCTACAAGTTCCCCCGGGAGCTCACCTGGATCGTAGGCGTATTCCTTTTGCTTATGACACTGGGGATGGCCTTCACTGGGCAGGTGCTGCGCTTCGATCAAGACGCCTATTGGGGACTTGGTATCGGGGCTTCGATCGCCAGTCGGGTCCCTATTGTGGGTCCCATGATCGTGAAACTGATGCTCGGTGGGCCGATCATCGCGGGCGCGACACTCTCGCGATTCTTCGCGCTGCACGTATTCGTGATTCCCGGACTGCTGATCGGATTCGTGTGCCTTCATGTTCTGATGGTGCTGAAGCTGGGAATCAACGAATGGCCAATGCCCGGACGCTTGGTGAGGCGCGCCACCTACGTCAGCGAATATCACGAACTGACCAAAAACGATGGCGCACCGTTCGTTCCTTACGCGATTTGGAAGGACCTGTTCTTTGCAGCCTTCATCTTGTTGGCCGTAGCGGCTTGCGCTCTGTATTTCGGTCCGTTCGGGCCGAGCGGCAGGCCGGACCCTACGATTATTCAGACGGTGCCGAAGCCCGATTACTTCTTCCTGTGGCTGTACGGTTTGCTGTCATACTTGCCGCCTTCAATGGAGACGCCAGCTCTCCTCATTGGCCCCGTAGTCGTTATAGCGTTTCTTGTTTTGTTGCCATTTCTTTCTGGAGAAGGGGAAAAGAGTTGGCGCCGGCGGCCAATCGCAGTTTTAACAGTTCTGCTGATCGCCATTAGCTTAGGAACACTCACCCACCTCGCTGGATATACCCCGTGGAGTCCGCACATGAATGCTTGGAGCGGCGACCCCGTCCCGGAGCAGTTTCTACGCGGCAGTACTGCTCTCGAGCGGCAAGGCGCGCTCGTCTTCCAGGTCAAACAGTGTCGCAATTGTCATTCGCTCGGTGAACTCGGCGGACAAAGAGGTCCGGCGCTCGACAGCGTTGCGGTACGGCTTACGCAAGACCAGCTCATTCGCCAAGTGATTCAGGGAGGCGGCAATATGCCTGCTTACGGGAAAAACTTGAGTCCAGCGGAAACCACGGCGCTCGTCGCGTTTCTCGAGACTCTGCATCCCGCCGGCCAAATTCCCGCCCGCGATGCCGCGCTTGATATGGTGCTTCGCGAGAGCGGCACCCATCCCTAGGAGTTTTCATGCCGCTCGAAACCCACATCGCCATGGGAATGTCGTCGCCGTCACGTGCGATGATCCTTGTTGTCCTCCTACTTATGTCCTTTCTTTATATGCGCGGGAGGCGCCGCGTTCGTGGGGCTCGGGTTAGCGCCATTCCTACCTGGCGCGCTCTTAGTTTCCTTTTCGGAATGTCCTTAATCTGGGCAGCGCTAGGCTCCCCCCTCGCTGCGTACGATCATGACATGTTGACGGCCCACATGATCCAGCATCTCTTGCTGATGACAATTGCTCCGGCGCTAATCTTGCTGGGTGAGCCCCTACTGGCTTTCTGGCATGGATTGCCTCGATTTGCACAGGTCTTCCGTGACCAGGTGTTTCGGTGGCCATTGGCGCGACGGTTTGGTCGGGCGTTCTCTCGGCCGGCGTTGTGTTGGATTGTTTCTGCGTCGACCCTCATCGGATGGCATGTGCCAGCACTGTTTACATTGGGTATGCATTCCGAAGTGTGGCACTCCGTCGAACATGCCTCCTTTTTGGTCGCTGGGTTTCTTTTCTGGTGGCCCGTAGTCCAGGCCTGGCCGAGTAGCGAGACGGGGCCGCAATGGTCGACGCTTTTATACCTTTTTCTTGCCACATTGCCCTGCGACATCCTCTCTGGATTTCTTGTGTTCTCGGAGCGAGTGGCGTATCCCGTGTACTTTTCCATGCCGCGGCACTTTGGCTTTTCCGCTCTAGAGGATCAGCAGTGCGCCGCGGCGCTGATGTGGACCTGTGTCACGCTGATCTATTTGGTGCCTGCGGCGATTCTCAGCACCCGGCTGCTTTCGCCGCGTAGTTTCGTCTGTGGCGACTTGGTGCAATCGGATTTACGTCACAGCGCAACAGCGCAGCCAGAGCGGCAAAGTGTGGAGGCGTTTTAAAGTGGCACCAGATCCCACTCTCGGTGCACTCGATCTGGCTGCTATGCAGCGCCGTCGCATCACAGGTTCCCGTGTGTTGTTCCACTATTGGGAACTAACGAAGCCCGAAATCAATTTCCTGATAGTCGTAGCTACGGCCACTGGGTTCTGGATGGGCACAGCTGCATCCTTTCCGAATTTCCCGTGGATGCCATTCCTTCATACGCTCTTGGGTACAGCCCTCGTAGCTAGCGGAGCGGCATCACTGAATCAGCTGATGGAGTTGCGGTACGACGCGCAAATGCGGCGAACTGCACGACGTCCGCTTGCTTCGGGGGGAATTGCTCCCGCCCACGGTCTATGGTTCGGGGTTTTACTCTCCTTTTTTGGCGTCGTGTATCTCGCCATTCATACAAACGCCCTTTCATCTTTATTGGCGGCACTCACTTTGCTTATCTACTTGTTTTTGTACACGCCGCTGAAACGGATCACGCCTCTATGTACCTTGGTCGGGGCGGTCCCGGGCGCCGCACCACCGTTGATCGGCTGGACAGCAGCGCGCGGGCATCTAGATGCTGCAGCTTGGGGGATCTTTGCGATTATCTTCCTATGGCAATTCCCTCATTTCATGTCCATCGCGTGGATGTATCGCGAAGACTATAGGAGGGCAGGTTACCTCGTCTTGCCCGCTAGCGAGCTCAAAGACCGCTTTGTTACCTGGCAGTGCCTACTGCCCGCCCTGGGCCTTTTTGTAGTGGCTATCGTTCCTGCACTGCGCGGTCAGTCAGGACTCATCTACCTTGCAGGGGCTCTGGTTCTTGGAGGCGTCTTTCTCTATGACAGCGCACGGTTTGCCCTTCAAAAGTCCCCCGGCAGCGCTCAGCAGTTGCTTCTTGCTTCAATTGTCTATCTCCCGGTGCTGTTTGCATTGCTCGCGCTGGACAAGAAATAAATATGAAGGGAATGCACAGAACAATGTTAGTTAGAATCCGATTCCCAAAGTTGCTCCCCGTCCTGCTTTTACTCTCCCTTGTCCAGCTTCCTGTCTCTAACGCCCAAGACGTTGAGCCATTCAAATTCTTTCGCGACTATGTTGGGCTACACGATGATCAGCTTGCGGCAATTCGAAATGGAAAGGCCGTTGCCAAGATACTTGAATCTCGCACGCCGGATGAGGTGTTCGTATTCGGTTCAGTGTATGTGCGTTCGACTCCCGAAAAATATTTGAAGGTCGCTTCGGACATAGCTGAACTTCGCAAGCTTCCGAACTATCTTGCGATCCGAAAGTTCAGTGATCCTCCGCAGCTTTCTGACTTGGAAGGTTTCACTTTGGAGCCAGAAGACATCAAACAACTGAAAACCTGCGAGCCCGGACATTGTGATGTTCAGTTGCCAACCGAGGCAATGGATGAATTCAAAGACTCCGTGAACTGGGCTGCTCCCGATGCGGCAAACCAGGTCAATCAGCTCGGGCAGAAAATGGCGCTCGAGGCGTTGCAGAGCTACATCCAGGGAGGAAACACAGCACTTGGAACATACCGGGACAAACATCATCCGGCCGTAGTTGCGGATACGTTTCGGTCGTTGCTCAGCCGATCGAAGGCGCTTCCTGTTTATCTGCCGGAGCTCGATGGCTATCTGCTCGATTATCCGGAAGCAGCATCGGAAAACATCCATTCCAAGTTCTACTGGGAAAAGGTAAATTTCGGACTCAAGCCCACGCTTCGGATCGTGCAGGCCATAGTTTATCGAGGTCCGCGCTCCACGGACCCGGCCTACGCCATTGCAGTGAAGCAGATTTACGCGAGCCACTACTTCGAGACCGCACTTGACCTGACCGTCTGCGTGAGAGATCAGGATCATCCCGAGCGCCCCGGCTTCTATCTGATCACTCTGAAGGGTTCTCAACAGGCGGGGTTGACAGGATTCAAAGGCAGCATCGTAAGAAAAGTCGCCGTCGATAAGACCCGATCTTCGCTCGAACGAGCGCTCGGAGCAATCAAGCAAAGGCTGGAAAGTCAGGCCGACTGATTCATATCGCGGCTAGTTGCGGAGATTTATGATTTTTCCTGACCGTCGTACGTCGAGCGTATTGCTGACAATCGTTCTCTTTGCGCTGGCGCTGGCCATCGTCTACGTCGCGCGGACGGTTATCGTTATTTTTGCCTTTTCCATTCTCTTCGCGTATCTGATTAACCCGATTGTTCGATTCTTGCAGCGCCACTCGCTGCTTTTCAGAAACTTGCGAGGGCCGCACGTTTTGGAAGCCTATCTTGCTCTGATCGCCGTCATCATGCTTCTCTCCCACGGTCTCTTTCCTGACTTTCGCAAGAGCGCGGGCCAACTCCTCGCGGCCATTCCCACGCTGACGGACCGAGTCTCCTCCGGAGAAATTGCCAACAACGTCGGAAAGAACCTCGGTTGGGCAGATGAGCAAGCCGACCAGATCAGAATTGTCCTCCAGCGCCATCGCGCGAATATCGAGGGCGCCGCGGCGAAAATCGAACAATCCGCGCCGGCGGCGCTAGCCGGATTTGTTGTGATCCCCATTCTCGCGATCTTTTTCCTAAGCGACGGAGAGAACCTTGCCAACCAGGTCATTCATCTGGTATCTGCGAAAGAAAATCACGCAGCCGTGCGATCGCTGGCGGACGAATTGCACGTGATGTTGCAGCGTTACATCCGGGCAAAAGTGATTCTTGGCGGGCTCTCTCTCCTCTATTGTTTGATCTCGATGCTCCTCTTGGGTTTTCCAAACGCGATAGTGCTGGGCGTTCTTGCCGGAATACTGGAGTTCATTCCCGTGGCGGGTTGGATGACCGCAGCGGTAATCATTATTACGGCGGGAGTTCTCACTCACTCGCACTGGATCTGGATGCTTGTCCTGCTCGCTGTTTGGCGAATTCTGATGGACTACGGTATTGCGCCGCGGGTCATGGGCCACGAGCTCGAAATTCACCCTTTGCTCGCAATTTTCACTCTAATGGTGGGCGGCGCGGTGGGCGGAATCGTGGGTATCTATCTTTCGGTACCTCTGGTCGCGGCTTTGCGGGTCATCTACCGGAAGTTCGCGCCGCCTGCGGTTGGTACGAAAGTCTTGGGCAGTTTTGTTGACAGCCCGGAACCAAGAGGCGAGACATCCGTGATGGCCTGAGGGCCGCGCTGAGCACTGAGATGATTATGGGAACAGTTACAGCTGCTGCTGATATAAATCACGAACTGAGCGGAACTGGTGTCGTCAACCAAAACGCGACGCCCGCAAGCATCTCCACGATCGGACGAGTCTCTCTCGCTCGCTTTGCGTGGTTCGTAGTTCTGTACAACATCGCGGTCATCGTCTGGGGCGCCTACGTGCGCGCGACCGGATCCGGAGCAGGATGCGGCAGCCACTGGCCTCTATGCAACGGCGAGTTTCTCCCTGCGACCCATCAAATCCAAACGATTATCGAATTCACGCACAGAGTAACGAGCGCTCTGTCGATTGTGCTCGTAGTTATTCTCCTGATTTGGTGCTGGCGTCGCACCGCAAAGGGGGAGTGGACTCGCTACTCGGCTGTCGCGGCAGCGGTGCTTTTGTTCAATGAAGCTCTCCTCGGTGCCCTACTGGTCTTGCTCGATAACGTCGGAGGCTTGCACCGATCCGCAAGGCACGCTTTTCTGTTGTGCGTGCATTTTGGAAATACACTCTTGCTGCTCGCCTCTCTGGCACTAACCGCACGGTGGATTTCCAGTGGCGGTCGGCGCTTTAGCGCTGTTCGATCGCCCCATCTGACGATCGCAACGGTACTTGGCCTGGTCTCGATAATGGTTATCGGAATGACCGGCTCGCTGGCCAGTCTTGGCGACACCCTCTTCCCGGCCGGCTCACTGCGGCACGCGCTCGTGCAAGACTTCTCATCGAGCAGTCATATCTTGTTGCGCTTGAGGCTTCTCCATCCTATCGCCGTAGCCATCGGTTCCCTCTATGTTTTGTGGCTGGTTCACACGTTCTGGCGAAAACAAGAGCGCTCGCCATGGGTGCCCCTTCTTACCATCACTCTGACGGGCCAGATTGCGCTCGGCGCAATGAACGTGATCCTGTTGGCCCCTGTCTGGCTGCAGATGACGCATCTACTGGTTGCCGAAATGTTCTGGGTCCTGCTCGTACTTGCGTCCGCCGATCAGGTGTTAGCCACCCACCGTTCGGGCCTTCCGCTTTCGCGAAAGGAAAGCGCCGGCCCTAATTGGAGTCTTGGTTTCAAGACTGCGGACCATATCAGCCGTGGAGGAGGACCCTCTTCATGAGCCGACGACTTCAGATTGTTAGAGAACGCCACACCCGTACACACTCGTTCGCAAACATTGAGAATGCGATTGCGGCCGTACGCGCGGGGCAAATGGTGATTGTTGTCGACGATGAAAGTCGTGAAAACGAAGGTGACCTCACTGTCGCGGCTGAGAAGATTACGCCGCAAGCCATTAATTTCATGGCCCAGTATGGCCGCGGACTGATTTGTTTGGCGATGACACCTGAGCATCTTGATGGTCTCGAAATTCCACTTATGGTCCCTCACAACAGCTCGCGATTTGAAACTGCTTTTTGCGTCAGCATCGAGGCGAGAGAAGGCACCACCACCGGAATTTCGGCCGCCGATCGCGCCTCCACCGTACTCACCGCAATTAATCCAGCGACCAGGCCCTCGGATCTGATCCGTCCTGGTCACATCTTTCCGTTGCGCGCAAAGAGTGCCGGAGTGCTGGCGCGCGCCGGGCAAACCGAAGCGGCTGTCGACTTAGCCAGATTAGCCGGCCTCCATCCTTCCGGCGTCATCTGCGAAATCATGAACAGGGATGGCACCATGGCTCGGGTGCCTCAGCTTAGTCGTTTTGCCCGGCGACATGACATTCCACTCGTCGCCATCGCCGATTTAATTGCCTATCGGATGCGCACAGAATCAGTGGTAAAGCGCGTGGCCTCCACAAAACTGCCAACCGAATACGGAGAATTCCGTCTTCACGCGTTCGAGAACCAGATCGACAAGCAAACGCACGTCGCCCTTGTTCGCGGCGAATTGGGAAATGGGCAGGACGTACTCGTCCGCGTGCACTCGCAGTGCCTTACGGGCGATGTGTTGCGTTCCGCTCGTTGTGACTGTGGGGCTCAACTCGATAAAGCCTTGCGTCGGATTGCGACGGAAGGCCGTGGAGTACTGCTTTATTTGAACCAAGAAGGGCGAGGGATTGGCTTGGCCAACAAGATTCGCGCCTACGGCCTGCAGGACGAAGGGCTCGACACCGTGGAGGCCAATGAACGTCTTGGATTCAAACCAGATCAACGAGACTACGGCATCGGCGTGCAAATCTTGCGAGAGCTCGGCGTGCGCTCCATGCGTCTGTTAAGCAACAATCCACGCAAGCTCGTCGCCATCGAGGGCTACGGGCTATCGGTGACGAAATGGCTGCCTCTAGAGATTCCTGCGTCAGCTTCGACACTGCGTTATTTGACGACAAAACGAAACAAGCTCGGACACGTTTTGCACGAACTCTAACGCCGCGCTCTTAGAAAACTCCGCCGCATTGACCGCCCGCACAAGTCTGCTTCCAGCGGCCATCGGTTCCTCTCAATATTTTTGCTTCTGCAATTCACAAACATACAGAAATCCGCTCGCGCATTTAGATTGAGATTGAAATTGTCCATCCCTGTCAAGCCCTAGGCAGTTGAGTGAACGTGTTGACAGCGGTTCTGGAGCGCGAATCATCTCGCAAAAGTTAACGGGCCTCTTTTCAGCGACCTAAGCCGACAACATCTGTGGCCGACAGAATGCTTTCGGTTGGCGTGGCGTTCACAAACATGCAAGACAGCTATGCTTAGAAAGCTATTTTCCGCGAACCCTGCGCGCATAGGACGGTACGACGCGCCGCCAACGAGCGACGCAGTCTCTGCCTCTCTGATCAGCGGAACACCAGCTGACCTGAAGGCCGATCTCATCGCCCTCCTGGGAAAAGAGAACGTTCTCCACAGAGCAATCGATCTCGTACGGTATGCTTCCGATGCGAGCCCGTATCGGCTCATCCCTCAAGTTGTCGTGCTGCCTCGAACGACTAATGACATCGTCAAGCTCTTCCGTTATTGCCGCGAGACCGGGCGGCACGCGACGTTTCGGGCTGCGGGCACCAGTCTCAACGGTCAATCGCAATCCGATGACATTCTGATCGATGTGCGCCGTCACTGGAATGGCGGCAAAGTGGAAGATGACGGCCGACGCGTGCGCGCGCGCCCCGGTATGATCCTCGGCCATATCAACTCACTGCTGGAGCGGCACGGTCGCCGGCTGGGACCGGATCCCGCGAGCTCACACGCTTGTACGATCGGAGGCGTGATTGCGAACAACGCCGGTGGCATGCGGTGCACCGTGCAGAAAGACGCCTACCACACCGTTTCCGCGCTTACGTTCGTAACGCCATCCGGTGCTGTAATTGACACGTCCAGACTCGATGCAGAAAAAGAGTTTGCGCTGGCGGAGCCCAAGCTTGCGGAAGGATTGCTCCAACTGCGAAAAGAACTTCTGTCAGATGAGGTGCTGGCGGATCGAACGCGCCGCAAATATGCGATCAGGAACACACACGGGTTGCGGCTCTGTGCACTTCTCGATGGTGAAACGCCGCTCGAGATTTTTCGACGTCTCCTCGTCGGCTCGGAGGGCACACTAGCGTTCATCGCCGAAGCAGTACTGGATACGATTCCAGCGCCATGCGTCACGAGTGTGGCTTGGATTCCAGTCCCCACGATCGACGAAGCGATCGCTCTTGTTCCTGGCCTCGTCGGCCTCGGCGGCTCCGCCGTCGAGTTGTTGGTCGCTCCAGCGCTCACCGTGGCCGGTCTGGCATTTGCGGAAACGCCCTCCTATTGGAAGACCCTCGATCCGAAAGCCGCAGCCCTACTTGTCGAGTTCGGCTCCAAGGACGCGGACTCGCTCAAAGCAATACAACAGCAAGTCCTCGATCTCGTGTGTACCGCCAGGCTGATCAAGCCCGTCGAGTTCACGAGCGTCGCCGAAGCCATCGAACTCGCATGGCACGTCCGAGAAGGACTTCTGGGTTTGATCGGCAAGAATCGCCCGGAAGGCTCGACGCTTATCACGGAGGATGTCTGTTTTCCGCCCGAGCGTTTGGCACAGGGTGCGCGCGACGTGCAGGAACTGCTTGCCAAGCATGGTTTCATTCCCGGTGTGGCGGGACACGCAGCTCATGGGAACCTTCATTTCACTCTCGTCGCGGATCTCGGCGGCGCTGATGGACTATCTCGCTATTCGGCTTTTATGACCGAGCTCGTGGATCTCGTCGTCAGAAAACACGACGGCTCTCTGAAGGCCGAGCACGGAACTGGTCGAAACATGGCGCCGTTCGTCGCATCAGAATGGGGTGAAAAGGCGACCGCCATGATGTGGCGCATAAAACAGCTCGCCGATCCTCACAGGATTCTGGCACCGGATGTAATTCTGACGCGTAATCCCAACCTTCACCTAGAGAATCTTAAATCGTTCCCGCAAATCGAGGGAATTACAGGTTCCTCACAATGCATCGAGTGTGGATTCTGCGAACCTGTTTGTCCGAGCCGCAATGTCACAATGACACCGCGCCAACGGATCGCTCTGCGGCGGGAGATGACGCGCCAGAAGGACGACTCCGCCATGCTTGCAGAACTCCAACGGGAGTATCAGTACGACGGGATTGAGACATGCGCGGGCGACGGCACGTGCTCCATTCCCTGTCCAATCGGAATCAACACCGGGACGTTGATCAAAGAATTCAGAGCGCGCGAGAACAGCCCCACCGCAGAGTGGGTGGCGCTGCGCCTCGCGAAGCACTGGAAAGCGGTCGAACCTTTGGCGCGCGTGAGCCTACGCGGAGCGTATCTGTTTTCCTCCGTGTTTGGAGTGAAGCCGCTTACGGCTCTCACCGCTGCCGCGCGAAGTGTCGTCAGCCCGGACCTCATGCCTGCTGTGCCCGGGCCAATGCCACGTGCCGCTTCCAGCCTGCCCGAAACCGAGAGGAACGGTGCCGCGGCAGTCTATTTCTGCTCATGCATCAACCGCATGTTCGGTCGCGATCCCGCCGCGCCCGCCGCGCCCTCACTTGCGGAGACGCTTGTCTCTTTGTCCAGACGCGCTGGTAAGCCACTGTGGATTCCGCCCGACGTCGCCGGCCTGTGCTGCTCGACGCCGTGGAGATCGAAAGGCTATCGCCAAGGGCACAAGTACATGGCGCAAGCTGTTGCCGATGCGCTGTGGCGCTGGAGCGATGGAGGAGTTCTTCCTATCGTCGTGGACGCCGCCTCGTGCACACTTGGCCTCAAAGAGGATGTCGCGACCCAGCTCGAAGGAGAGCGAAAAGAGCGGTACGAGAGCCTCAAGCTCATCGACTCGATCGCGTGGTGTCGGGATCTTCTGCCGAAGCTGGCAATCTCGCGTAGGCTGCGCCGGGTCGCTGTGCATCCCACGTGCTCGATAACGGATCTCGGCCTGGTTGGTGGGCTCAAACAGATTGCGGGCTGTCTCGCTGACGAGGTGGAAGTCCCGATCGGTACGACTTGTTGCGGCACCGCCGGGGACCGAGGATTATTGCATCCTGAGCTGGTCCTCTCAGCGACGCGAGAGATCCGATTGGTATTGATTGATCGGCCGTTCGACGCCTACCTCTCGGCGAACCGAACCTGTGAGATGGGACTTCGACAGGCGACCGGGCGACCGTATGAGTCGTTTATTTTCCTGCTCGAGGAACTGAGTCGTCCGAAGGCGGACTAAAGGATCACCTTCATGCGCATCGTCCATTTTGAGGCACGTGGAGTCGCCGGAATTGCCACCGATGAAGGTGCGGGCTGGCATGGTCTCACGCAGCGGGACAATGGATTTCCGGGCACTCTTCCGGAGCTCATTACACAAGGCGCAGATCTGCTGCGTGTCGGTAGAGCCCTCGGGCAATCGCCGTCAATCGACCTGAGCACGGTCCGATTGCTGCCGCCGGTGCCCGTACCGCCGAAAATCCTGTGCGTCGGCCTCAACTACGATGATCACTTGGAGGAAAGCGGGCTGAAGAAGCCGCACTATCCGGAAATCTTTGCCCGCTTCGCGTCGAGTCTGATCGCTCATCAAGAGCCGATCCGGCGGCCCCGCGAATCAATCGCGCTCGACTATGAAGCCGAGCTGGCCGTGGTGATCGGCAAACCGGGGCGCCGCATCTCCCCGGAGCAGGCCCTTGATCACGTGGCGGGCTACTCCCTATTCAACGATGCGACCGTGCGCGATTTTCAGCTCCGCACACCGCAATGGACGATGGGCAAAAATTTCGATGGCACAGGATCGTTCGGGCCGTGGCTGGTAACGCCCGATTCCGTTTCGCCCGGCGCTCGAGGATTGCGCATCCAAGGCCGTTTGAATGGCCGCGTGATGCAGGATGCTCGCACAGACCAGCTCATCTTCAGTGTCCAAGCGCTGATTGAAATGATCAGCGTCGCGATAAGTCTCGAGCGAGGTGATGTGATCATCACTGGTACGCCGGGTGGCGTCGGAGCGGCGCGTAAACCGCCCGTTTTCATGAAGGCCGGAGATATCTTCGAAGTGGAGATTGAGAGGCTCGGGGTTCTGACCAACCCCGTGCAGGACGACTGAAAAGCGAGATACGGAAATGGAGCCACTCCTATGCGATATTCTGAGTACAAATGTTTCCGGTTCAGGTTCGATTCCGGAGTCGCATTCGTCACCATCGATCACCCGCCGATAAATCTTCTTGATGAAGTTCTGTCGCAGGAATTCGACAAACTCGGCAGAGAACTTGAGGGCGATGAGAGCGTACGAGTTGTGGTCTTGCAGAGCGCCCTTCCTGATTTT
>JBARBE010000259.1:0-10450 GCA_049792735.1 Candidatus Acidiferrum sp. | reverse complement strand
GAGATCATTAAGCGCTTTTCTCAAAAGGAAGACCAATATCTCGCAGCGCGCGCCGGATTCACCTACAAAAAAACCGTCCGCCTCGAGGAATTCGGGCCAGACGGCCAGCGCTCAGGAGAGCTTTCCTTGGTGGTCGAAGGAAAGCCCGGGCCCGACGGCAACATTTACGAAAAGACCGTCGAGCGGCCGCAATCCACTCTTCGCTATTTGGAGATGGGTCCGGAAGATTTCTCGAGGCTGGCGCGCATGCCGGCCTTCCCGCTCACTACCAGCCAGCTTGCGAAATACGACCTGAAATATCTCGGTAAGGAACAAGTCGACGAAATCAATTGCTATATCTTCCAGGTGAAACCCAAGGCCGTCGAGCGCGCGCACTATTATTTCGACGGCATCGTGTGGGTCGACGACGTTTATCTCGAAGTCGTGAAAACCTATGGAAAGTGGGTCAACGATCTCGGCGACATGAGCACGCCCACGATGCCCTTTTCGATTTTCGAAACCTATCGCGAAAATGTGGACGGCAAGTATTGGCTTCCGGACTACATGCGTTCCGACACCACCTTAAATCTCAAAGACCAGAATGTGCCGGTCCGCCTGATCATCAAGTGGACCGATTACAAACCCATCGGCGCCGCAACTCCCCCACCCGCCGCTGCGCCTGCGCCACCCCCGGCTCCGACAAAACCACATTCCTGACGCCAGCCCTGAAAACACCGGAGAGGCCGGGCTTGCCCGGCCCCTCTTGCGTCCGCAATGATGACGCGCTAGCCAGCGATTTTCCTCAACGTCTCCGGCAATTCGCGAATCGATTCAAGCAAGAAATCCGGCCGCGCCGCGCGCAACCGTTTCTCCGTCGGAAAAGGTCCAAGCACGGCGATCGCGCGCACTCCCGCGCTCTTCGCCATCTGCAAATCTTCCGGCGAATCTCCCACGTAAACGCACGCGGATGGCTTCAAACAAAGCTTCTGCAATGCGAGGCGGAGCGGCGCGGGATGCGGCTTCTTTTCCGGAGTGTCACCACTGCAAACCCGCGCTCCAAAAAACCGCGTCAGCCGGAATGCGCGCAACTGCCGCGTCACACGGTCCCGGTCGCCGCTGGTGACCAAACCCAGGTGATGTTCGCGCTCCAAACGAACGAGCACCTGACGCGCGTCGGCAATCAACTTGGGCGAATGCTTCGCATATTGCGCGCGCCACGCGCGGTCGGCGTCGTCCCAGCGCCCCCGCGGCAATTTCGCGGCCCGATAGACGCGATACCAATTCGGCGAATAGTGCCGGTCCAGCTCTTCCAGCCCCCAAGGAATGCCCATCTCCTTGAACATCGCCAGATAGGCCGCGGAATCGGCTTCGTAGGAATCGACCAGCGTGCCGTCCCAATCAAAAAGCACTCCTTGCAGCCACTTGCTCTTCGTGGAGGCCATCGTGTCCCAGAGTAGCAAAACTCTCGCGAACGCCGTCAGCCGAATCGCTGGAATTCGAATTCGGCGAAATCTCTTGCAGCGCGACGCGCATGCAGCTATAGCGTTCACTTCACTTAACATCTGGCTCATCATTTACCCTTAAGCCCACCGTTGTTCGATAATCCGTGGAATTCCGCACACCACGCGCTAGCTTAGGGCTCGTACCCCTTGCTGCACAGCTTCCCTCTGCACGGAGAGCACGATGAAAAGAGACGCTTTGAAGTGGGCCCTGGGGATTTTTCTGCTTTTTGCTTTTGTCGCCACATATCCTCCACCCGCGCTCGCACAGAGCGCACCCGGCGTGTCCGAGAACGAAATTCTCATCGGATCCTGCTCCGCTCTCGAAGGCCCGTCGAAGTTTCTTGGGACAGAAACAGTGACGGGCGCGAAAGCCTATTTCGACATGATCAACGACGAAGGCGGCGTGAATGGGCGCAAGCTAAAGCTCATTACCGCTGACGACAGTTACGATCCCGCGAAAACGCAAGCGTGTTTCGACCACTTGATGAGCGAAAAGGTGTTCGCCATGGGTTTTTTCGTGGGCACGCCAACGGCGGTGAAATATGTTCCCATGGCCGACAACGCCAAGGTCCCATTGATCGGCTTGTTCACAGGGGCGCAGACTCTTTACGTGCCGCTGCGTCACTGGATTGTGAATGTGCGCGCATCTTACTTCGACGAAACGCGTGAACAGGTCGACGGGTTATGGAAAACACTCAACTATAAGAGGATCGGTGTCATCTATCCGGATGACGCATTCGGTGCCGCAGTCCTGGAAGGCGTGAAAACCGCTCTCAAGGCGCACGGCGCCGAACCCGCCGCCATAGCGTCCTATCAGCGGCAGACGTCACAAGTTGGAGGCGCCATCGACACAGTGCGCGCGGCGAATCCCGAGGCAGTCGTTGTTGTTGGGCCCGCCAACACCGTGGCGCCCATTCTCAAGCAGTCTCACGCCAAAGGCTGGAAGCCGCTGTTTGTGACCGTGTCGTTCGTGGGCACCGACGAACTAATCTCCGAAGCGGGAGCGGATGCGGAAGGCGTAGTGATCACGCAGGTTGTGCCGCCGTATTACATGACGGAGCAAAAGTCCGTTGCCCTTTATCGTCGGGAACTGGGGAAATATTTCCCTTCCGAGCAGCCCAACTTCGTTAGCCTCGAAGGATTTGTGGACGCCATGGTGATGGTCGAAGGATTGAAGCGTGCTGGCAAAGATTTAACCCGAGAGGGATTGATTCGCGCCATCGAATCCATCCACGACCATGATTTGGGGCTTGGACCGCAGCTTAAGTTGAATTATTCGGCGAAGGAACACAAAGGCTTCGACCACGTGATTCCGACGATTGTTCGCGGCGGAAGGGCCGTGCCGTTTACGGATTGGTCGATGGCCGCCCCCAAATAGCGCAGAACACTATTTGACGCACTTCCGCGCCGAAGTCGCGCGCTCGATAAAGCTTTTCCAAAGATATCCTGTGCCTTGCAGTCCACGTTAAATTATTTGTGGGCGGATTCGGTTTGCTCGAAGGCGTGGTACGAAGAGCGGACGAGCGGGCCGGCTTCGACGTGTTTAAAACCCATGGCTTCGCCGCGCACTTTGAACTCGGCGAACTCGTCGGGGTGAACGTAGCGGACAATGGGCAGATGATCGCGCGTCGGCTGGAGGTACTGGCCGAGCGTGAGAATGTCGGTGCCTTGCGCGGCAAGATCCTGCAGCGTGGCCAGCACTTCTTCTTTCTCTTCGCCGAGACCAAGCATCAGGCCGGTTTTTGTGGGCACATCGGGGTGTGTCTGCTTGGCGCGGCGGAGCAATTCGAGCGACCGCTCATAAAGCGCCCCTTTGCGGACCTGGCGATAGAGGCGCGGCACGGTTTCCGTGTTGTGATTCAAGACGTCAGGCCTCGTAGCCAGCACGACGTTGAGGGCATTCCAATCGCCGCGAAAATCGGGAATTAAAACTTCGACTTTGCAGCCGGGAACGCGGCGGCGAATTTCTTCAATAGTGCGCGCAAAAATATGCGCGCCGCCGTCCGACTGATCATCGCGATTCACGCTCGTGACAACGGCGTACCGCAACCCCATGCGCGCGACGGCTTCCGCGACTCGGAACGGTTCTTCTTCATCGGGCGGGCCGGCCGGTCTGCCGCTAGGCACGGCGCAAAATCCGCAGGCGCGCGTGCAGATATCTCCCAATATCATGAATGTGGCAGTGCCATGGTCCCAGCATTCCCCCATGTTGGGGCAGCGCGCGCTCTCGCATACCGTGTGCAAGTCCAGCGTGCGCATGGTGCGCTTCAGTTCTTGGTAACGCTCGCCGCCGAAGAACTTTACGCGGAGCCAATCGGGCCGCGGATGCGCCCCAGGTGACGGCACCGGCATCGGCGGCTGGTTCGAAATGATGTTGAAAGGTGTGGCCATCAGGTCTGTTCTAATCCTCTATTTTACCTCATTGCGCGTGCGGCACAAACCGAACGATGTGCTGAAGACGACGGTGCGTAATCTCCATGGAACGGCAGGTTTGAAAGTCCCCAAGTAATTTAAACGGTTCGAAGATCGAGTTTGGTCGGATCGAAAAACGAAGCGAAGGTAGGAATGGTACTTGTGGTACGCGAAAAATTCGCGGAGCCGGGAAAAATTGCGGTTCGTTATGAAGAATTGCGCATGTTAATTGCTTTTGTTTTTAATTTGTTAACGAGGCAGCGGCTGGAAAACGGTTTGCTTCTAACTGGAGTGGGAGGTCGTGATGCATCTGACGAAAAAGCATTACTTGATGCTCGGGGGAGCAAGTGCGCTGGTTGTGGCCGCGGGAGTTGGCGCTGCTACACTGACACTTCACCGAAGGAGCGAGGCGCCAAAAATCGTGGACGTGACGGTCCCGGAATATACGCCCATCCACGTGACGCTGGACCAGGCGATCGCCAGCGATGAAAACCGGCCCGGCGATCATTTTGAAGCGACGGTGTCGCAGCCGGTGGTTGTCGATGGCAGGACCGTGATTCCAGAAGGAGCGAACGCCGAAGGAGTAGTGGTCGACGTGCACCGCTCGGGGCGGTTGAAGGGGCGAGGATCCTTGCAGCTCGCACTGGAAAGCGTGCAAGTGGACGGGCAGGAGTATGACGTGCAGACCGACACTTCCCGCAGAGCGGGAGGCCGCCACAAGAAACGCGACTGGGCATTTATTGGCGGCGGAGCCGGCGGAGGCGCGTTAATTGGTGCAGTCGCTGGAGGCGGGGAAGGCGCGCTCATCGGCGGACCCGTTGGCGCAGGCGCCGGAACCGCGTTCGCTTTTCTCACGGGGAAGAAGGATGTCCACCTGCACCCTGAAACGCCTCTTACCTTCGAGCTGTCCGAACCTTTGACCGTACCCATGAGGAATCCCAGCGAAAGCTGAGCTAACCTGCGCGTCGCGCAAGTCGGCTAGCAAAGAGCGGGTGGTCTTTTTCCAATGACCTGGATGAGGCCGTCCGCGCTAGCTTTTTGCGGGCGGAGTGTGATGCGTTTCGGACTGGAGAAGCGTCGCCCGCCTCGCCGCACCGTGCTTGGTCGTTATTTCGAGGCTGGCTGAAGTTTCTTGGCGTGCGCGGAGGCGCGTTCGGAGCGGCGCTCTTGCTCGACATGATGCGTGCAATCGGCGATGTCGTCGTCGAGCTTCTTGATTTCCAGTGCGAGGTGAAAGTCTTCGGGATGCTTTGCGTATTTGTCGAAGAGCGAATTCCGCTTGGCTTTCAAATCATCGCGTTTTTTCTTCCAGACACCGGCAACGGCAATCATGTTGTTTCCCCAGCAAGTAGTGTGCGCCCTTTTTGCGATTATCGATAGAGCGACAAAAAGGATTGTGCGGATTCGAACCCAACATGCGCCTGCGTTGGTCCGATAATGCAACGAGTTGGATGCACAGAATGAGTTCTGTGCCGCCAAAAGGCTGGCGCCGGTGAAATAGGCGGCGTGGTATCATGAGCGCAGAACCGGGGTCGGAGAGCCACAAAAATTGGGAAGGAATTTGGGCCAACAAGTAACGCATGCTTTGGGTCTCGAACGAGGAGCTCGAAATAGCAGGCGAGAAAAAGGGGAATCACCCAAATGCCCGGATTACCACAGCTTTTGCCAACCACTGCCACCGCGGAAACATTTGGCGGTGTAACGTATCACATTGACGGCGAACTCGTGCCCGTTCTCACGGTTGATGTGTCCGCGCGGCCCATCTACTTCGAGCATCACATCCTTCTGTGGAAACATCCCACTGTGCAAATCGGGCTGAGGCCCATGAAAGGCGCGCTCAAGCGCATGATGGCGGGCATCCAGGTATTTGTCACCGAAGCGCGAGGCGCCGGCATGATCGCCTTCAGCCGCGATGGCGCTGGCCACATTGTTCCGATTCACATGCCGCAGGGCATGGAGCTTCACGTTCGCGAACACCAATTTCTAGCCGCGTCGGACAGCATCGACTACACCTTCGAACGCGTGCGCGGCGCGGCCAACATGCTTTTCGGCGGCACCGGCTTTTTCATCGACAAATTTCACAGCCACGCCGGCGATGGAATTCTTTGGCTGCACGGCTACGGCAATGTATTTGAAAAAATCTTGGGCCCGGGCGAGGTCATCGACATCGAGCCGGGTGGCTGGCTGTACAAAGGCCCGACGGTTCGGATGGAGACGGTGATGGATCGCATCACGAGCGGGATATTCGGCGGATTCAATTTGATCGTCAACCGCTTCACCGGACCGGGCCGCGTCGGAATTCAGTCCATGTACATGCACTACCCGACTGCGGAATAACCGCAGAGCGCGAGAGAGAGGAGGCGGCCACGCGTCGAACATTTTGCCTGGCAGCATGCTTCGCAGCGGCAATTGTTGCAATGAGCTGGCATACGGAAAGCCGCGCCGCGAACTCCGCCAATGCGAACGGTGTGGCGGCTGATTCCAGCCAGCCGGACGCGCGCCCCTCGAACACCTGGGACCAGAAAGCGGCCGCAGCCTACCTCGATCAGCGGGCTGGCTGGTGGATGGAGTGGCCCCGCGCGGCGCGCGATCACGCTACATTTTGCGTGTCGTGTCATACCGCTGTGCCTTACGCGATGTCGCGCCCGTTGCTGCGCGGCGCGCTTGGAGAGCAGGGCCCTTCCGCCAATGAACAAAAGCTCTTAAACAATGTGACCAAGCGCGTGCGGCTGTGGAAGGAAGTCGCGCCATTCTATACGGACGCGGATCGCGGCGTGTACAAGTCCGTCGAGTCTCGCGGAACAGAATCGGTTCTGAACGCGTTAATTCTGGCAAGCTATGACGCAAGCAGTGATGTGCCAGGCGGGCGTCTGAGCAAAGACACGCTCACGGCATTCGAGAACATGTGGGCCGAGCAGCAGACCACCGGAGGCCAGCGGGGCGCGTGGCGCTGGCTGCGATTCAAGAATGAACCCTGGGAAGCCGACGACTCGGACTTCTACGGAGCGGCGCTCGCCGCCGTCGCCGTTGGAACGGCACCTGAGAATTATCGCGCGAAACCCGAAATTCAGAATAATTTAAAGCTGCTTCGCGAATATTTGAATCGCGAGAGTGCGGCGCAAACCTCGATCAATCGAGCTGTTTTGCTGTGGGCTTCCGCAAAAGTGCCCGGCCTGCTCAATCCAGAGAGGCAACAATCCATAATCAACGAACTCGTGAGTAAGCAGCAGGCCGACGGTGGCTGGAGTTTGTCTTCGCTGGTTGGGGATTGGAAGCGACACGATGGCACGCCGCAAGAACCGCAGAGCGACGGTTACGCGACCGGCTTGGTCACGTTCGCGCTGCAGCAGGCGGGCATTCCGCGCACAAATGCACAATTAAGCCGAGGCCTCGCCTGGCTTGCGGGAAATCAGGACAAGGCGCGCGGCTCCTGGCTCGCCTATTCTCTGAACAAAAACGTGGAACATCACATCAGTCCGGAGACAGCCCTCTTTATGAACGACGCCGCGACGGCGTATGCCGTGCTCGCGTTGAGCGACGCCAGGAACCGTTAATTTCCTAGGTAGACGGCCGCCCGAATTCTGGATGCGGTCGCCCTACCCCGCACAATCGCCGGCCTAATCCCAACCAATGCGTAACAACGAGACACCTTGCCGCGGCAAGGTAAATCGCAAATGCGCAGCACCGTTCTCTACTGGAATGTAGGACGGAGACGTGAGCAACTGCAATTGCCCCGCTTTTTCCAGTTGATCATCTTGGAGCGGAGAGGGAGTTTGCGGCGATCCCATTTCCTTCCAGGCCGTGAACGCATCGCTATGATCCGCGTCGATGCGGAAATGTTCGAGCAGGGCTCGCGCATCATCGGGAGGCAAGCCGCTGACCGTGAGATCGACCTTGGCCGGATCTGCTGTTACATCATCGTCGTGGTAATTCCAGATTAGGATTGCGGCTTCGCGACTTTTTCGAGTGGCAATGGCATGGATGTCCGGCTGGCCGCGCACGCCGGTGCGCAAAACTTCGCCAGCGGAAAGCGCTGCGGAACTTTCCGCCTTCACCCGTTCGTTGCCGAGCAACCCGAACATGCGAAAAACATTCAACACTGGCTTGTCCGCGCCGTTTGTGGCCAAGTCGCGAAAGCCCTCAAAATACGGCTGATCTTCAAACTCAAAAGCCCAAGTGACCGCCCCGGCAAAGTTGATCTGTTCGCCGCGGGACAAATCGTAAATCGCGCTCAGCGTTTCCGCCGTGTACGACGCATATTGCCCCCCATTGCGATAGCCGTTCTGCGGATAGACGCGCGCAGAGCAGGCCGCGCAACCCTCGGGATCCGATTCTCCAAGAATAATCGGTGTGCGCCGCCATTCCGGGAAAGAAGCGACGATTTGGAAACCCGCTTCAATCGAGGCTAACTGCCGCGCGATCCCCATTTGCACGTGGCCGTCTTTCCACGCCACCGCCCCCTTGGGATGAAAACTGATGAAGTCCAGCGGCGACCCCATCTTGCCGGTGGCGAAATTTTGTTCATGTGCGCAGTGCTCGAGAAATTTCCGCAAAAACTCCGCCGCTTTCGGAGACGCCGGACCCGTCGTGTCGGGTCCGCCGACAGTGGCTTCCGGCAAAGCTCGCAGAATGGCCGCAGTGGAAAAATCATATAGCTTGAAATATTCCTCCGGCGTCCCCTTCCAATAATCGATGTCGGGTTCATTCCAGATTTCCCAAAGCCAGGTTTTCGTCTCGGCCTCGCCATAGCGATCCCGCAGATGCGCTGCAAAATGAAAGACCACGTCCGCCCACTTTTGATAATCCTTCGGCGGATACGCCCAGCCCGTGAAAATCGCGCCCTTAGGAAAGTCGTGGCGATAATGCTCGGGATGTATCGAGAGAGCCTCGGGCATGAAGCCCACTTCTACAAGCGGCTTGATTCCCAGTTCGTGAAACGTGTCGAAAATACGGTCCAGTATCGTCCAGCTATAAACCGCCTTGCCTTCAGCGTCCTCCGTGTAAACATTCGTCGAACCCCATTTCAGCGACGCCGACCCATCCCCGGTGTTCAGCAAGTTATGCACGCGAATGTGGACCGGCGCAGAACTAAGCGCCGAGAGTTCGCCGAGCAATTTCTTCCCGTTCGGCGCATAGGTGTAGTTTGGTTCGTCGTAACCAAAGTAATGCCAGATGGGCGGAAGCGGCCCGTCTGGCTCCTTGACGTGGACTCGAATCTCTACAGCCGGGGCGGATTGTTGCGCCGCGCATGGCGCAACAATCATTGTGAAAGTCGCTAGAACGGCGCAGACTCGCCGAATCAGCAAATCCGAAGACTTGCTTGTAAACAATCTTGCGCAAAGCCAATAAATGGAACCTCGCATAATCATGCGATGCATTCTAACCGAACAGCCGCACTGCATCCCGGTTTCCACACAACCGAAAAGAAAGAGCAGTCGGAGCGCGCCTCTCTGCCCAAACCGGCAATGAATACAAAATGAGGGCTGGTGAATCTAATCTTGCATGAGAATCCGAGCGGAGATCATCCGATTCATCGTTATTATCCAGGCGGTTCTGTTTCTCGCGCACCTCTTTTTGTATGAGACGTGGACGTTTTCGCCAGGCAAAAGTGGCGTCGCCGGCCCTCTTTGGCTCAAACTCTGCCTCGCCGTCTTGTCGGTTAGTTTTATTGGCGCTTCGTTGCTGGCCTTTCGCTACACCGGCGCCACGCTGCGCCTGATTTACAAGGCCGCAGCGATTTGGCTGGGCCTGGTCAGCTTCCTGTTTCTCGCGGCCGTTTCTTCCTGGATTATTTTCGGAATAGCGCTTCTGGCCGGGCTACATGCAAATTTTCATCTCATCGTTGAGGCGCTATTCGCCGCTGGGGCGCTGGCGGGTTTCTACGGTGTTTTCAACGCCAGTTGGACGCGCGTGACGCGAATCACCGTCCGCCTGGCGAACTTGCCGGAAGCATGGCGTGGCCGCAGAGCCGCGCTTATCAGCGATCTGCATCTCGGCCACGTACGCAACGGCGGTTTTCTGCGCCGCATGGTTGCAAAGATACTGAAGGAAGAACCCGACGCAATTTTCATCGCCGGCGATTTGTACGATGGCACAGCGATTGACGCAACACGCGCGGCGCAGCCCCTGAGCGAGCTCACTGCTCCGCATGGCGTCTACTTTGTCGCAGGGAATCACGAACAATTTGGCGACGACACCAAATATCTCCGCGCTGTCGAGGCCGCCGGAGTCCGCGTGCTCACCAACGAAAAAGTCCTGGCTGACGGCTTACAGATTATCGGCGTCCCCTATCGCCATGCAACGCAGGGCCAACACTTCGCTTCGGTGCTGCAGGGCATTGGCGTGGACCGCGAACGCGCCAGCATTCTTCTGACGCACGCGCCCGATCATCCTCAAGTCGCGGAAGCCGCCGGCGTCTCTCTTCAGCTTTCCGGCCACACGCACGTCGGGCAATTTATCCCCTGGAGCTGGCTGGCGCGCCGCGTTTACCGCCAATTTGTCTACGGCCTAAGCCGCATCGGCAAGATGCAGGTCTTCACTTCGAGCGGCGCAGGCAC